>NZ_JAJSZC010000285.1:0-8228 GCF_036815105.1 Streptomyces sp. IBSBF 3136 | reverse complement strand
GGGAGGAGC
This sequence comes from Streptomyces sp. IBSBF 3136, assembly GCF_036815105.1. Classification (NCBI taxonomy): domain Bacteria; kingdom Bacillati; phylum Actinomycetota; class Actinomycetes; order Kitasatosporales; family Streptomycetaceae; genus Streptomyces; species Streptomyces sp. IBSBF 3136. The sequence continues at coordinate 8,219 of NZ_JAJSZC010000285.1, read as the reverse complement.
CGAGGTGGGGGAGCCAAGGACACGGGGGGCCGGCCTCGGCCGGGGCGTCGAAGGGGGCCGGGTCCCGCCCGACCTCACCGGCGTCGACCTGCGCACCTTGCGTGCCGCGGACGACCGGCAGCTCGTCGTGGCCGCGCTCCGGGTGCTGACCTCCGCCCACCGGCTGCACGAGGTCTGGTACTCCGGCAGCGACCCCGACCCGGTGGCGGGCCAGGCCGCCGGGCATTCGTTTTCGGCCGCCTGCGTCCAGCCGTACACCGGCGAGGAACCCCGCGGATGACCTCGGTGACCGTGCCCGGGCTCCTCACGGAACTCGCCGGCACCCGCCCGTCACCCGACGGCACCGCGGCGCTGCGTGCCGTGCTGCACGCCCGCCGCCTCCTGACGCTGAAGGCCCTCCTGCTGCGCTACGAACGGCAGCGCGCCGAACTGCGGCCCGAGGCGTGCGGACGCTTCGAACGGGACTGGGCCCTGCTGGAGGCGGCCGAACGCACGGACGCCGAGGCCGTCCGCGAGGTGGTCGACTACCCCATGACCGGCGCCTGGCTGACCGAAGCACTCGCGGCGCCGCCGGGGCCGCCCTTCGAGCGGCACCTGGCCCACCTCGGCGGACTGGCCGCCGCCGCGGCCGTGCGGGCCGGCTGCCGCCGCGGTGTGACGCGCGTCGATCCCCCGGACCCGCTGCACCTGCCCGGCCTCGGCACCCTGCGCGGGCCCGCCGCCGGACCGGCCGGGACCCGCGGCCCCGCCTCGGCCTGGACGCCGCTGTCCCCGCTGGCGGGCGGCGCGGTCCTCGACGACCTCGACCCGTACCGGGTGCCGGCCGCCGGGATCGGCCCCGACGCGCTGCGCGCGGCCGAGCGCGACCGCGTCGACCACGAGCGCTGGAGCCGGCTCTGGCGCGCGGCGCACGCGCTGCTCGCCGCGGCCCACCCCGAGCGCGCCGCCGAGACCCGGGCGACGGTGCGCGCCCTCGTCCCGCTGGAACGCCCCGGCCTCGCCGGCGGCCCCCCGATCAGCGCGACACGCCGTGCCGCCCCCGGCGCGGTCCTCGCCGAGCCGCCCCGGGACGCGGGCGCCCTCGCCGACCTCCTGGTGCACGAGACGCACCACACCAAGCTGGCCGCGCTCGCGGAGGCCGTCCCGTTGCTGCGGCCGGGCGCGGACACCCTGCACCGGGTGGCCTGGCGGCCGGACCCGCGGCCGGTGTCCGGGGTGCTGCAGGGCGCCTACGCCCATCTGGCGCTGCTGGACCTGTGGTGGCGGGCCCGGGCGGGGCCGGCCGTGCCCCCGGGGTGGCGGCTGCACGCGCACGGCCGGTTCGAGGCCCATCGGGACGAGGTCGCCGAAGCCTTGTCCATCCTGCGCGATTCCAGTGAACTGACCTCTGCCGGAAGGGAGTTCGTCCGAGGCATGGACCGGCACCTGGCCCGGCTCGGCACACTGACCCGGCACCCGGCATGACGCGGTGTAGAGGTTCGGTTGCGTTACGTTATGCATACGGTCGCCCAGCGTGGGACGGCGGCGGGAACAGGGAGCGGTCATGGCGGAGCAGCGGCGGTCGGGCGGAGACGGTCCTGGGGCACCGGAGCACTTTCTGGTGGTCTTCCCCGGGTATCACCGCTCCTGGGCGGCATGGATCGCGTACTGCCTGGAGCGCCAGGGCCACCGCACCACCCTGCAGCGCTGGGACCCGCCGCGCGAGGCGTCCCTGGAGGACTCCCTCGGTGACCTGCTGCTGTCCAGCGGGCGCATCCTGCTCGTGCTCAACGACTGGTTCTTCGAACTGGGCCCCAGGCCGGCCGGCGAGTGGAACGACGCCCTGCGCGGCTTCGTCGCCGCGCACGCCGAACGCTTCGCCGCCGTCAACCTGACCAACCGGCCGCTGCTGCCGGCCACGGCGGTGCTGGAGCCGGCCAGCCTGTGGGGGCTGAGCGAGGAGGCCGCCGAGGAACGGCTGCTCGGCCGACTCGCCCTGGAGCGCCGCCGGGTCCCGAAGGCGCTGCCCGGCCGGGTCCGCTACCCCGACAACCGCTGCGACATCTGGGGTGAGGTCCCGCGCCGCAACTCGCGCTTCACCGGGCGCGACGACCTGCTCAACGACATCCACCAGCGCCTCGCGGACGCCGAGCAGGGCGCCGCCGCCTGCACCCTGCTCGGCATGTCCGGCATCGGCAAGACCCAGCTGGCCGCCGAGTACGCGCACCGCTTCAGCACCGACTACGACCTGGTGTGGTGGGTCAACTCCGACGACCGCAACATCCAGCGCGACCGCCTGGGCGAACTCGCCGTGGAACTCGGCCTGCCCATCGGCGGGGAGCCCGGCGAGCGCATCCGCGCCGTGCGGGACGCCCTGCGGCGCGGCGAGCCGTACGGCAACTGGCTGCTGGTCTTCGACGGCTGGGACGACACCGAAGGGGTCAACGCCCTGCTTCCGCAGGGCAGCGGCCACGTCCTCGTCACCTCCCGCAACCGCGCCTGGAGCGAGCACAGCGAGGTGGTGCAGGTGCCCACCTTCCTGCGCAGCGAGTCCACCGCCTACCTGATGCGCCGCGCGCCCCACATCACCGCGACCGAGGCCAACGAGGTCGCCGAGGAGTTCGGCGACGTGCCGCTGCCGCTCGTCCAGGCCGCCTCCTGGCTCGGCGAGTCCGGCATGGACGTGCCCGAGTACCTGCGCATGGTGCGCGAGGGCAGCCTGTCCACCGTCGACGAACCGGCCTCCGGGGAGGACTTCCCGCAGTCCTCGCTGACCTCCTGGTCGATACTGCTCAACCGGCTGCGCGGCGCCCAGCCGCAGGCCATCGACGTGCTCAGCCTCTGCACCTCGTTCGCGCCCGGACGGATCCCGCTCGGCCTGATCCGGGCCTACCCGCGCGCCGAACTCCCCGAGGAACTGCGCTGGATGGCCACCGACCTGCCGGCCTGGACCCGGGCGCTGGACACCCTGGTCAACTACTCGGTGCTGACCCGGGAGACGCGCGGACCGGTCGGCGCCGAGATGGGCCCGCACCAGGAGTCGGTCCACATGCACCGGCTCGTCCACGACATCGTCTCCAAGCTGACCAGCGAGGACAACCGCACCCGCCACCGCCGCGCGGTGCGCACCCTGCTCGCCGAGGCCGACCCCGGCAACCCGGCGGACAGCCGGACCTGGCCCCGTTACGCCGAGCTGCTGCCGCACCTCGAACCCTCCGGCGCCCTCGGCAGCAACCAGCCCCGCGTACAGGAGCTGCTGCTGAACTGCCTGCGGTACTGCGTGCGCAGCGGCGAGTACAACAGCGGCCTCGAACTGGTCCGCAAGATCCGCGACGCCTGGTCGCAGTTCATGGACCCGCTGTCCCAGCCGGTACTGGACCTGACCACCCAGCAGAGCAACATGCTGCGGGCCAGCGGCAGGTTCCGCGACGCCTACGACCTCGACCACGCCGCCCTGGACAAACTCCGGGCGGCCCCCCAGCCCAACGCCCTCGGTGAGCTCGTCACCCGCAGCGCCATGGCGGCCAGTCTGCGCCACCTGGGCCGCTACCGCGAGGCCCACGACCTCCAGCGCGAGGTCCTGGCCGGCAACGAACGGCTCCTCGGCCAGGACGAGCCCCCCACCCTCGTGGCCCGGCACAACCTGGGCGTCGGCCTGCGCCTGCTCGGCCGCTACGCCGAGGCGTACGAACTCGACCTGGAGACGCTGGCCCGCCGCGAGAGCGTGCTGCGCGCCCGGCACATCACCACCCTGAACTCGGGCAACGCCGTCACCCACGGCCTGCGCCTGCTGGGCCGCTACCGCGACGCGCTGGTCCGGCAGGAGCCCGTGGTCCGGCTCCATGTGCAGGTGCTCGGCCCGCAGCACCCGCAGACCCTGGAGGCCCGCGCCCAGCTCGCCATGTGCCGCCGCCGGGAGGGCAGCCACTCGCAGGAGGTGGGGCCGTCCATGGCGACCCTGCTGGAACAGCTCGAACAGCTGCACGGCCGCGAGCACTACCGCACCCTGGCGTTCCTCACCAACTACGGCAACTTCCTGCGGGAGCACGGTGACCTCAGCCAGGCCCGGGACCTCATCGACGAGGCCGAGGCCGGCTACCGCTCCCTGCTCGGCCCGGCCCACCCCGTGGCCACCGGCATGCTCTCCAACACCGGTCTCGTCATGCAGGCGGCGGGCGAGCGTGCCGAGGCGATGGCGATGTTCGAGGCGGCGCTCGCCGGACTCAGCGCCACCCTGGGCACCGAGCACCCCTGGGTCCTCGGCTGCGCGCTCAACGCGGCCAGCGCCCGCAACTTCAACGGGCGGATCTCCGACGCCGTGGAGCTGAGCCGGGAGACGCTGCGCAGATCGCAGCGGACCCTGGGCCCCCAGCACCCGCTCACGCTGTCCTGCCAGGTGGCGCTCGCCGCCGACCTGCGGGCGGCACGCGAACAGGAGGAGGCCGGAAAGCTGGAGGAGGACGGCCTCCTGGGCCTCACCCGCACCCTCGGCGCCCAGCACCCCCACACCATCTCGGCCCGCCAACGAACCCGTCCCTACTGGGACTTCGAAGCCTACCTGGGCTGAAGCGCCCCCGGAGGGGGCGCAGGGAACGGCGCGAACGGCGACGACACACCCGCGGCCGCGCACGCACAGAACCCCTCCGGCCAGGCGAAGGGCCCGGCACCGAGCGGAAACTCGATACCGGGCCCTTGGAGATCAGCGGCCGAACCGCCGGAGGCTCACGCCTCGAACACCTCACGCACCAGCTGCTCCTGCTCCGCCTGGTGGCGCTTGGCGGAGCCCACCGCCGGGGACGAGCCGTGCGGGCGCGAGATGCGCCGCAGCCGCTCGCCGGCCGGGATGTCGGCGCCGACCGCCAGGTCCAGGTGGTCGATCAGGTTGAGCGCGATGAACGGCCAGGCACCCTGGTTCGCCGGCTCCTCCTGCGCCCACAGGTACTTCTCGGCGTTCGGGTACTTGTTGACCTCCGCCTGGATCTCGGTGCCCGGCAGCGGGTACAGGCGCTCGATGCGGATGATCGCCGTGTCCGTGACGCCGCGCTTGACCCGCTCGGCCTCCAGGTCGTAGTACAGCTTGCCGGCCACGAAGACGACCTTGCGGACCGCAGCCGGGTCCACGGTGGCGTCGCCGATGACGGGGCGGAACTGACCCGAGGTGAACTCCTCCGTCTTCGACGCGGCGGCCTTCAGGCGCAGCATCGACTTCGGGGTGAAGACCACCAGCGGCTTGTGGTGCGGGTTGTGCACCTGCCACCGCAGGAGGTGGAAGTAGTTCGACGGGAGGGTCGGCATGGCGACCGTCATGTTGTTCTGCGCGCAGAGCTGGAGGAAGCGCTCGACGCGGGCCGAGGAGTGGTCCGGGCCCTGGCCCTCGTAGCCGTGCGGCAGGAGGAGGGTGACGCCGGACGTCTGGCCCCACTTCTGCTCGGCCGCCGAGATGTACTCGTCGACCACGGTCTGGGCGCCGTTGACGAAGTCGCCGAACTGCGCCTCCCACATGACCAGCGCGTCGGGGCGGGCCAGCGAGTAGCCGTACTCGAAGCCCATCACGGCGTACTCGGACAGCAGCGAGTTGTAGACGTTGTAGCGCGCCTGCTCCTCGGCGAGGTACATCAGCGGCGTGAACTCCTCGCCCGACTCGCGGTCGATGAGCACCGCGTGGCGCTGGCCGAAGGTGCCGCGCTGGGAGTCCTGGCCGGACAGGCGGACCGGAGTGCCCTCCAGCAGGAGGGAGCCGACCGCGAGCGTCTCGCCCATGCCCCAGTCGATCGTGCCGTCCTCGACCATCGTCGCCCGGCGCTGGAGCTGCGGCAGCAGACGCGGGTGGACGTGGAAGGTGTCCGGGATGTTGACCTGGGACTCGGCGATCCGCTTGACGACCTCCGAGGAGATCGCGGTGTTCACGGCGACGGGGAAGTCCGCCTGCGGGTCCGACACCGGGCCGGCGGCCGGCTGGGACGCGGCCTCGCGGACCTCCGTGAAGACCTTCTCGAGCTGGCCCTGGTAGTCCTGAAGGGCCTGCTCGGCCTCTTCCAGGGTGATGTCGCCGCGACCGATGAGGGACTCGGTGTAGAGCTTGCGCACCGAGCGCTTCTTGTCGATCAGGTCGTACATCAGCGGCTGGGTGAAGGCCGGGTTGTCCGACTCGTTGTGACCGCGGCGGCGGTAGCAGATGAGGTCGATCACCACGTCCTTGTTGAACGCCTGGCGGAACTCGAAGGCCAGACGCGCGACGCGCACCACGGCCTCCGGGTCGTCGCCGTTCACGTGGAAGATCGGGGCCTCGATCATGCGGGCCACGTCGGTGGCGTACATCGACGAGCGCGAGGACTCCGGCGCCGCGGTGAAGCCGACCTGGTTGTTGATGACGATGTGGACCGTGCCGCCGGTGCGGTAGCCGCGCAGCTGCGACATGTTCAGGGTCTCGGCCACCACGCCCTGGCCCGCGAAGGCCGCGTCGCCGTGCAGCGCGACGGGCAGGACCGTGAAGTCCGTGCCGCCCTTGTTGATGATGTCCTGCTTGGCGCGGGCGATGCCCTCGATGACCGGGTCGACCGTCTCCAGGTGGGACGGGTTGGCGGCCAGCGAGACCTTGATCTGCTCGCCGTCCAGGCCGGTGAAGGTGCCCTCGGCGCCCAGGTGGTACTTCACGTCGCCGGAGCCGTGCATCGACTTCGGGTCGAGGTTGCCCTCGAACTCGCGGAAGATCTGCGCGTACGACTTGCCGACGATGTTGGCGAGGACGTTCAGGCGGCCGCGGTGGGCCATGCCGATGACGACCTCGTCCAGGCGGGACTCGGCCGCGGAGTCGATCACCGCGTCGAGCAGCGGGATGACGGACTCGCCGCCCTCCAGGGAGAAGCGCTTCTGGCCGACGTACTTCGTCTGCAGGAAGGTCTCGAAGGCCTCGGCCGCGTTCAGGCGGCGCAGGATGCGCAGCTGCTCCTCGCGCTCCGGCTTGGAGTGCGGGCGCTCGACGCGGTCCTGGATCCACTTGCGCTGCTTGGGGTCCTGGATGTGCATGAACTCGATGCCGGTGGTGCGGCAGTACGAGTCGCGCAGCACACCGAGGATGTCGCGCAGCTTCATCATCGACTTGCCGGCGAAGCCGCCGACGGCGAACTCGCGCTCCAGGTCCCACAGGGTGAGGCCGTGCTCGGTGATGTCCAGGTCGGGGTGCTTGCGCTGGCGGTACTCCAGCGGGTCGGTGTCGGCCATGACGTGGCCGCGGACCCGGTAGGAGTGGATCAGCTCGAAGACCCGGGCGGCCTTGGTGACGTCGTCGTCGTGCGAGGCGTCGATGTCCTTGAGCCAGCGGACCGGCTCGTAGGGGATGCGCAGCGCCTCGAAGATGGCGTCGTAGAAGCCGTTCTCGCCGAGCAGCAGGTTCGCGACCTGGCGCAGGAACTCGCCGGAGGCGGCGCCCTGGATCACCCGGTGGTCGTAGGTCGACGTGAGCGTCATGACCTTCGAGATGCCGAGCTTGTTCAGGGTGTCCTGGGAGGTGCCCTGGAACTCCGCCGGGTAGTCCATGGAGCCGACGCCCATGATCACGGACTGGCCGGGCATCAGGCGCGGCACGGAGTGCACGGTGCCGAGGCCGCCGGGGTTGGTCAGGGAGACCGTGACACCGGTGAAGTCGTCCATCGTCAGCTTGCCGTCGCGGGCGCGGCGGACGATGTCCTCGTAGGCCTGCCAGAACTCGAAGAAGTTCAGCGTCTCGGCCTTCTTGATGGCGGCCACGACGAGCTGACGGTCACCGTTCGGCTTGACCAGGTCGATGGCCAGGCCGAGGTTGACGTGCGGCGGCTTGACCAGGGTCGGCTTGCCGTCCTTCTCGCCGAACGACCAGTTCATCGCCGGCATGGCCTTGATGGCCTGCACCATCGCGAAGCCGATCAGGTGCGTGAAGGAGATCTTCCCGCCCCGGGCGCGCTTCAGGTGGTTGTTGATGACGATCCGGTTGTCGAACAGCAGCTTCACCGGGACCGCGCGGACCGAGGTGGCGGTCGGCAGTTCCAGCGAGGCGTTCATGTTCTTCGCGACCGCGGCGGCCGGGCCGCGCAGCGTGATCAGCTCCGGGCCCTCGGGCGCCGCGGCGGCGGGGGCGGCCTTGGCCTTCGGCTGAGCGGGCGCCTGTGCGGGCGTCGCCGGCTTGGCCGGGGCGGGGGCCGCGGCCACCCGGTGGGTGGGGCTCGCCGAGCCCGAGGCGGCCCGGACGCTGAAGCTCGCCGAGG
>NZ_JAJSZC010000284.1:0-8245 GCF_036815105.1 Streptomyces sp. IBSBF 3136 | reverse complement strand
TTTCCGACTCTATCAGATCTTTTCTCGACCCGATTTCCTCGGTGCTTTCCAGGTTTCCGCTCTCGCGTTTCCCTTTCCGGCGGTTCCGACTCTATCAGATCCTTTCGGCGTCTGACTCCCAGTCAGGGGGGCTTGTCTTCGCGGCCGTTGGGCCGTTCCGACATCTCAAACCTTAGCGGATCCGCTCGGCGATTCCCAATCGGGCCACCGAGTCCCTATTCGAATTGAATTCGGGCACGCCGAAATCAAACCGAGGAGGTGATCGTGCTTGTGGTGTGAGTGCCGCTCGCAGCGGCTGAGGTGCTGCCGAAGAACCGTTACGGCCCCGTGGCAACCCGAAGAACTTTACGGACCACCCAGGGGCGTGTCAAGCACCCCCTGTCAAGATCTTTTTCGGCGCCCGGTCGCCGCTCAGTCGAGGTCGCTGAGCCGGCCGCCGGCGTCCGGCTGGGCGTCCTCCACCCGGCGCAGCAGCCTGGTCAGCACCTCACCGAGCACCGAGCGCTCCGCGCCGGTGAGGTCCTGCAGGAGGTCCTCCTCGAACACGGTCGCGAGGCGCATCGCCTCCAACCACTTCTCCCGGCCCTCGGGAGTCAGCTCGACGATCACCCTGACCCGGTTGGACTCGTCGCGCTCCCGGGTGACGAGCCCTTCGGCGACCATGCGGTCGATCCGGTGGGTCATCGCGGCCGGGGTGAGGCCGAGCCGCTTGGCGAGGTCGCTGGGGCCCAGACGGTAGGGGGCGCCGGAGAGGACCAGTGCCTTGAGGACCTCCCACTCGGCGTTGCTGATGCCGAGGGCGGCGGTCTGGCGGCCGTACGCCACGTTCATCCGGCGGTTCAGCCGGGACAGCGCCGACACGATCTTCTCGACCTGGGGGTCGAGGTCCTGGAACTCGCGCTGGTAGGCGGCGATCTGTTCTTCGAGCGTCGGCTCCGTGACGCGGGGGGTCTCGGCCATGGCCGCAGTATCGCACGGAGGGACTTTGCCTCGAAGTCCTTGGATGTGTACTCTTTAGCTTCGAACTTTAGCTTCGAAGTCTTCAGATCTAACTAGTGAGAGAGGTGAACGTGACCAGGGCGATGGGCGCAGCGATGCGTCGGATCCACGTGGGCAACGCACTCAGCGCGTTCGGGCTCGGCTTCACGGTCCCCTACCTGTACGTCTATGTGGCGCAGGTGCGGGAGCTCGGGGCCATGACGGCGGGACTGGTGCTCGCCGTCTTCGCCGTGGCCGCGCTGATCGTGCTGCCGTTCGCCGGCCGGGCGATCGTGCGGCGTGGCCCATTGCCGGTCCTGCTCACCGCTCTGGTCACGGCCGCGCTGGGTGCGCTCAGCCTCGGGCTCGCGGGCGGCGCGACGGCCGTGCTGCTGTCGGCGGCGGCGCTCGGTGCCGGGCAGGCCGTGATGCAGCCGTCGCTGGCGACGATGATCGTGGACTGCTCGACGGCGGACACCCGGTCACGGGCGTTCGCGACGCAGTTCTTCCTGCAGAACCTGGGGCTCGGCGTCGGTGGCCTCATCGGCGGTCACCTGGTCGACACCACCCGGGTCTCCTCCTTCACGCTGCTGTTCGCGATCGAGGCCGCGGTCTTCCTGATGCTGGTCGCGGTGCTGGCGACGGTGCGCATGCCGCACTCCCCGCGGATCTCGGACGCGCCGGCCGGATCGGCCGGGAGCAGCTGGAGGCGGCTGCTCGGGAACCGGGCGATGGTGCAGCTGTGTGTGCTGGGCTTCGTGCTGTTCTTCGCCTGCTACGGCCAGTTCGAGTCGGGTCTGAGCGCCTACGGCGTCGAGGCGGCAGGGATTTCCACGTCCGCGCTCGGTACCGCACTGGCCGCGAACACGCTGATGATCGTCGTCGCGCAGTTCGCCGTGCTGAAGTTCGTGGAGCGTCGCCGGCGCTCCCGGGTGATCGCCGCGGTGGGTCTGATCTGGGCGGTGGCCTGGGTGACCGCCGGGTACGCGGGGCTGGGTCACGGCAGCCAGGAGATGGCGACCGCCGCGTTCGTGTCGACGTACGCGCTGTTCGGGCTCGGTGAGGCCATGCTGTCGCCGACCCTCGCCCCGCTGGTGGCGGATCTGGCGCCGGAGGGCATGGCCGGGCAGTACAACTCGGCGTTCGCCCTGGTCAAGCAGCTCGCGCTGGCCGTGGGTCCGGCGGTGGGCGGGCCGCTCGCGGCCTCGCTGCCCGCGCCGTACGTGGTGACCTTCCTGCTGTTCTCGGTGGGCATCAGCGCGCTGGCGCTGCGTCTCGGGCGGAAGCTGTCCGTCGCGCAGGACCAGCCGTGGGCCGCCGCGAAGAGCCGGGTGGTCGCCCGGGGCGGGGCGCCCGCGGAGACCCTGGCCGCGTAGAACGGCCTACGGCGGCCGGTGTACGGCGGTGCGGCTATCCCTTCGGCAGGAGGAACTCGCACCACACGGCCTTGCCACCGCCCGGGGTTCTTCGGGAGCCCCAGTGGGAGGCGATCGTCGCGACGATGGCGATGCCCCTTCCCGATTCGTCGGCCGGTTCCGCCCGGCGCCGGCGCGGGAGGTGGTCGTCGCCGTCGGTGACCTCGATGATCAGCCGGCGGTCGGTGCGGCGGAGCCGGAGCCGCATGGGCGGTGTGCCGTGCTGCAGGCTGTTGGCGACGAGTTCGCTGGTCGCCAGGACTCCCAGGTCGTGCAGGTCGGCGGGGAACCGCCAGCTCGTGAGCACACCGGAGGCGAAGGCGCGGGCGCGCGGGGCGGCCTCCACGCCCCCGAGGAGTTCCAGGGCCGCGTTGCGGAAGAGTTCGCCCTCGGGGCCCGTGCGCGCCGGGTGCTGGAGGACCAGGACGGCGACGTCGTCGTCGTGGTCGGCGGTGACGCCCGCGGAGCGGACCAGGCGGTCGCAGACCACCTGGGGGGTGCCGGTCGCCCCGGACAGCGCGTGCTCCAGGGAGGCGATTCCCTCGTCCAGGTCCTCGTCGCGGCGCTCGACCAGGCCGTCGGTGTAGAGGACCGCCGTCGAGCCGGGGCCGAGCGCGATGGAGCCCGAGGCGTGCATCCAGCCGCCGGTGCCGAGCGGCGGTCCGGTGGGTTCGTCGGCCCGCGAGACCCTGCCGTTCTCGTCGCGGACCAGGATCGGCAGATGGCCGGCGGAGGCGTAGACCAGGCTGCCCTCGTTCGGGTCGTGGACGGCGTACACGCACGTGGCGATCTGGTTGGCGTCGATCTCGATGGCGAGGCCGTCGAGAAGCTGCAGGACCTCGTGCGGGGGGAGGTCGATCCGGGCGTAGGCGCGGACGGCGGTGCGCAGCTGGCCCATCACGGCCGCCGCGCGGACGCCCCTGCCCATGACGTCGCCGATCACCAGTGCCGTACGGCCGCCGCCGAGGGTGATCACGTCGTACCAGTCACCGCCGACCGCCGCCTCCGTGCCACCGGGGTGATAGGTCGCGGCGATGCGCAGGTCGTCGGGCTGTTCCAGTTCCTGCGGGAGCAGGGAGCGCTGGAGGGTGACGGCGGTCTCGCGCTGGCGGCGCTCGCTGGCGCGCAGGCGCTCGGCGGCCTCGGCGTGGTCGGTGACGTCGGTGGCGAAGACCAGGACCCCGCGGTCGGCACGTTCGGCGCGGTCGGTGTCGCCGCCGTCGGTCTCCGCGACCGGTGTGCAGGTGAACGTGTAGGAGCGGCCGTCGACGGCCTTGCGGGACTTCAGGGTGCGGGACTTGCCGCTGCGCAGCACCTGGTCGAGGAGCGGGAGCAGGCCGAGTTCGGCGAGCTCGGGGAGCGCTTCGCGGGCGGGCGCGCCCGGGGTGCGGGTGCCGAAGGCCGCCGCGTACGCGTCGTTGACGTAGGCGACGCGGTGGTCGGGGCCGTGGACGAGCGCGACGAGGGCCGGGACGCGGTCGAGGACGGCGCGTGCGGGCAGTTCGTCGACGGCGGGCACGGACAGCGGTCCGTCGGCCGGGTGTTCGGCGCGGGCCGCGGGCACGGAGCCTTCCCCCCGCCGGTCGGTGGGGACCGCGGTCTCGGTCCGCGCTGCGGCGCGGCGCTGCGTTCCGGGGAGCCGGGCGCTCCAGCGCGTGAAGTTCACAGTGGGGAAAGCCTCGTGGGTGCTGTGGGCGGGCAGGTGCCCGTCCGAGGACGTGGGGCAGTCTGGCAGGTGGCCGTCCGCGGCGATATCCGTCAGACGCCGGGGCGGACCGAGGAGTTCCTGGGTCCGGTCAGGACGACCCCTTCGGGTCGTCCGACGGGTCGTGAGGAGGCTTTCCACCGGCCGCGAGTTCGAACTCGGCTCGGGGGTGTTCGAGTGAACCGAGCGAGACGATCTCCCGTTTGAAGAGCCCGGAGAGGGTCCATTCCGCCAGGACGCGGGCCTTTCGGTTGAAGGTGGGCACCCTGCTGAGGTGGTAGGCGCGGTGCATGAACCAGGCAGGGTAGCCCTTCAGCCTGCGTCCGTAGACCTGGGCGACGCCCTTGTGCAGGCCGAGGGAGGCGACGGAGCCGACGTACCGGTGCGCGTACGTCTCCAGGGGCTCGCCGCGCAGCGCGTGCGCGATGTTGTCGCCGAGGACCCTGGCCTGGCGTACCGCGTGCTGGGCGTTGGGCGCGGTGTCGGTGCCGGGCTCGGCGGCGGTGACGTCGGGGACGGCGGCGGCGTCGCCGGCGGCCCAGGCGTGCTCCACGCCGTCGACGGTCAGTTCGGCGGTGCACCGCAGCCGGCCGCGGGCGGTGAGCGGCAGGTCGGTGGCGGCGAGCAGCGGGTGCGGTTTGACGCCGGCGGTCCACACGACCGTGCGGGTCGGGAAGCGCTGTCCGTCGCTGAGGACGGCGACGCGGTCGGCGCAGGAGTCCAGGCGGGTGTCCAGCAGGACCTGGATGTTGCGGCGGCGCAGCTGGGTGACGGTGTAGCGGCCCATCTCCTCGCCGACCTCGGGGAGGATGCGGTCGGTGGCCTCGACGAGGACCCATTTCATGTCCTCGGGGCGGAGGTTGTGGTAGTAGCGGGCCGTGTAGCGGGCCATGTCCTCCAGTTCGCCGAGCGCCTCGACGCCCGCGTAGCCGCCGCCGACGAAGACGAAGGTGAGGGCGGCGTCGCGGACGGCGGGGTCGCGGGTGGAGGAGGCGATGTCCATCTGCTCGATGACGTGGTTGCGCAGTCCGATGGCCTCTTCGACGGTCTTGAAGCCGATGCCGTACTCCGCGAGGCCGGGGATGGGCAGGGTGCGGGAGACCGAACCGGGGGCGAGGACCAGTTCGTCGTAGCCGATGAGCTCGGCGGCCCTGCCCTCCTCGGCGGTGGCGAGGGTGGTGACGGCTGCGGTGCGCACGCCGTGGTCGATGGAGGTGACCTCGCCGACGACCACATGGCACCGGTCCAGGACGCGGCGCAGCGGTACGACGACATGACGGGGCGAGATCGAACCCGCGGCCGCCTCGGGAAGGAACGGCTGGTACGTCATGTAGGGGTCGGGGGTGACGACGGTGATGTCGACCTCACCCCGCCTGAGCTCCTGCTTCAACCTCCGTTGCAGCCGCAGGGCCGTGTACATCCCGACGTAGCCGCCGCCGACAACCAGAATGCGCGCACGTTCCTTCACCATCCCATGACGCACCCGGCGCTGTTGTTTGTCCACAGCCCCGGCAATTTGTGTGACCGGCGAGCTGGTGTGCGCGGGCCCGGGCGCGCCGTCCGGATGGGGAGGAAACCGGGCAGGTCAGCACAGACGGACGGACGGGAGTCGGGGGACGGAATCCGGACATAAATGACCCGTACTCCGATCGGGGGCGCTCCGTGCGGAACCTGCCCCTTCTGAATTGACTCCCTCTCAACTATGTTCGTGTGGCGACGGGGTGTAGGGAATGTGGTCGAACGGGTTCGCAAGGGTCGGTCCCGCTCGGGACCGACGCCAGTTCCACGCACTCCTGATTCAGTGGCGGGGAGTCTCCGGGGGGAGACGCCATTAACCGGGGGAAACACATGCATGTTCAGGACACTCATTGGTCGTCGGCAACCGCTCTCGCGACGGGCGGCCCGGCGGTGACCGCCGAGGCGGGCAACGGACGCGCGGACGTGTCGCGTACGACGCCGCTGCGGGTGGACGCACAGCGCAATCTGGAGCACGTGCTGCGTGCGGCGCGTGAGGTCTTCGGCGAGCTGGGCTACGGCGCGCCGATGGAGGACGTGGCGCGGCGCGCGCGCGTCGGTGTCGGCACCGTGTACCGGCGCTTTCCCAGCAAGGACGTTCTGGTCCGGCGGATAGCCGAGGAGGAGACCGCGCGGCTGACCGAGCAGGCGCGGACCGCGCTCGGTCAGGAGGACGAGCCGTGGTCGGCGCTGTCCCGCTTCCTGCGGACGTCCGTGGCGTCGGGGGCGGGCCGGCTGCTGCCGCCGCAGGTGCTGCGGGTGGGGGTCGCGGAGGAGGGCTCCGCGGGGCCCGCCGAGGAGGCCCGGGTACCGCAGCAGCGGTCCCAGCCGGTGGTGTCGGGCCCGGGTGAGCTGCGGTTGGTGTCGGAGCCGGTCGCGGACCACGGCGGGGCCGACGCGCTGCTGGAGGTCGTCGGGCAGCTGGTGGACCGGGCCCGGGAGGCGGGGGAACTGCGCCCGGACGTGTCCGTGGCGGACGTGCTGCTCGTGATCGCCACGTCGGCGCCCTCGCTGCCGGACCCGGCGCAGCAGGCCGCGGCTTCCGCACGGCTGCTGGACATCCTGCTGGAGGGGCTCCGGTCCCGGCCGGCGTAGCACGGAGGCTGTCGAGGGACGGTCCGTCCGCCGCCCGCGCCGCCCGTCCGCCCCTGGCGGCCGGGTGACGCGGGCGACGGTGCTCGTTCGGGTGATGCCCGTGCGGGTGCGGGGCGGATCCGCCCGGACGAGTGGATGGTCGTGCGGGCGGGGCCCGGGCGGAGGGCGTTGTGGCACCCTGAGCCGGTGACGGGTTGGGCTGGGCCGGCGTCGGGGGCTTCGCGCGATGGGCGTTGACGGGTGGGACGAGTCGCGCGGTGCCGGTGATCCGGCGGAGGCCGGCGGGCTGACCTCGCCCCAGGTGCCCGGGCAGGGTGGGCGGGGCGGAACCCCGGCCGGGGCGCGCGCCGACGAGAGTGTGCCCGCCCAGCGCGGGCCCGGGGCTCCGCCGGCGCGGCGGACGCCGCCCGCGGACGGCGCGTTGATCGAGCGCATGCGGGCGGGCGACGACTCGGCCTACGAGGAGCTGTACCGGCGGCACGCCGACGCGGTGCGCCGGTACGCCCGTACCTGCTGCCGTGACGCGCACACCGCGGACGACCTCACCGCGGAGGTCTTCGCCCGCATGCTCCAGGCGGTGCGCGGCGGCTCGGGGCCCGAACACGCGGTGCGCGCCTATCTGCTGACCTCCGTGCGGCGGGTGGCCGCGCACTGGGGCAGGTCCGCGCGGCGCGAGCAGCTCGTGGACGACTTCGCCGTGTTCGCCCAGCAGGCGGCCCACGCCTCCGAGGCGTCGGACGACACCGCCGTGGAGGTGGGCGCCGACGTACGCGCCCTGCACCAGGCCGAGCAGTCCATGGCCATGCGGGCGTTCCGGTCGCTGCCCGAGCGGTGGCAGGCCGTGCTGTGGCACACCGAGGTGGAGGACGAGTCGCCCAGTGAGGTGGCCGTCCTGTTCGGTCTCGACGCCAACGGCACCCGGGTGCTGGCGAGCCGCGCCCGCGAGGGGCTGAAGCAGGCGTATCTGCAGGCCCACGTCAGCGCCTCCCTCACCGGTGACGAGGAGTGTGCCCGCTACGCCGACCAGCTCGGCGGCTACGCCCGCCGCAAACTGCGCGTCCGGGCCGAACGGGGGCTGCGCAAGCACCTGGAGGAGTGCGCCGGGTGCCGGCTGGCAGCCGCGCAGATCGAGGAGGTCGCGAGCGGTATCCCGGGGGTCGTCCCGGTCGCGGTCATCGGCTGGTTCGGGGCCGCCGGGTACGCGAAGGCGCTCGGGATCGTCGCCGGTGGCGCCGGGGTGGGCGCGGCGGGTGCCGCGGCCGCTGCGGGCGGGTCGTCCGGGGGCGCGGGCGGCGGCGGAGCGGCGGCCGCCGAGGGGCTCGGGGCGCCGGTGAAGGCGGGCATCGCGGCCGGGGTGGTCGCGGTGGCCGCCGCCGCGGTGGCCCTGGCGCTGGTGAACGACGGCCACCCGGCCAAGGAGGTGGCCGAGCCCGCGCCGTCGGCGCCGTCCGCGCCTTCAGCGCCTGCCGTCCACCGGCCGCCGGCACCGGCCCGTACGCCCGCCGCGAAGAAGCCCTCCCCCGCACCGGCCGTGCCG
>NZ_JAJSZC010000283.1:0-8313 GCF_036815105.1 Streptomyces sp. IBSBF 3136 | reverse complement strand
CCCCCCCCCCCCCCCCCCCCCCCCGCCCCCCCCCCCCCCCCCCCCCCCCCCCCCGGTTTCCGCCGGACGGGGGTACGGCTACGGAAGCGCCAGCATCCGCTCAAGGGCGAGCTTGGCGTACGCCTCGGTCTCCTTGTCGACCTCGATGCGGTTGACCAGGTTGCCCTCGGCCAGGGACTCCAGGGTCCAGACCAGGTGCGGCAGGTCGATGCGGTTCATGGTCGAGCAGAAGCAGACCGTCCGGTCGAGGAAGACGACCTCCTTGCCCTCGGGCGCGAAACGGTTAGCGAGCCGGCGGACCAGGTTCAGCTCGGTGCCGATGGCCCACTTGGAACCGGCCGGGGCCGCCTCCAGGGCCTTGATGATGTACTCCGTGGAGCCGACGTGGTCGGCGGCGGCCACGACCTCGTGCCGGCACTCGGGGTGGACCAGGACGTTCACGCCCGGGATGCGCTCCCGGACGTCGTTGACCGAGTCCAGGCTGAAGCGGCCGTGCACCGAGCAGTGGCCGCGCCACAGGATCATCTTCGCGGCGCGCAGCTCCTCGGCGGTCAGCCCGCCGTTCGGCTTGTGCGGGTTGTAGACCACGCAGTCGTCCAGGGACATCCCCATGTCCCGGACGGCGGTGTTGCGGCCGAGGTGCTGGTCGGGCAGGAACAGGACCTTCTCACCGTGCTCGAAGGCCCAGTCCAGGGCGCGCCGGGCGTTGGAGGAGGTGCAGATGAGGCCGCCGTGCTTGCCGGTGAAGGCCTTGATGTCCGCCGAGGAGTTCATGTAGGAGACGGGCACCACCTGCTCGGCGACGCCCGCCTCGGTCAGCACGTCCCAGCACTCGGCGACCTGCTCGGCGGTGGCCATGTCGGCCATCGAGCAGCCTGCGGCCAGGTCGGGCAGGACGACCTTCTGGTCGTCGGACGTCAGGATGTCCGCCGACTCGGCCATGAAGTGCACACCGCAGAAGACGATGTACTCGGCCTCGGGGCGCGCGGCCGCGTCCCGGGCCAGCTTGAAGGAGTCGCCCGTGACGTCGGCGAACTGGATGACCTCGTCGCGCTGGTAGTGGTGGCCGAGCACGAAGACCTTGTCGCCGAGCTTCTCCTTGGCCGCGCGGGCGCGTTCGACCAGGTCGGGGTCGGACGGCGAGGGCAGGTCGCCGGGGCACTCCACCCCCCGCTCGCTCTTCGGGTCGGCCTCACGGCCGAGCAGCAGCAGGGCGAGCGGAGACGGCTGTACGTCGAGCTCCGGGGTCTGGGCGGTGGTCACGACACGCACCCTTTCTACTTTTCGTCTAACTGACGCTATCTATCATATCCGCTTCACGTCACTTTGACGACGGCCATAGCGTCCATGTGACGTGAATCCCGTGGGCGGTCGCCGGGTCGCCGCACGAGCCGCTGTCCGCCGCATCGGGCATGTGCGAGCATGAAGAGAGAAGTGAACACGCGACCACGCGAACGCCCGGCCCGGAATGAATCCGGGGAAACGCCGGTTGCACTGGTCGGCAAGCAGTCTCCGTACAACCCGGGAGAGATGTAGATGTCCGTATCGGACGAGACCACCACCGTCACCGACGGCATCGTCCTGACCGACGCCGCCGCGTCGAAGGTCAAGGCCCTGCTCGACCAGGAAGGCCGTGACGACCTCGCTCTGCGCGTCGCCGTCCAGCCCGGCGGCTGCTCCGGCCTGCGCTACCAGCTCTTCTTCGACGAGCGCTCGCTCGACGGCGACGTGGTGAAGGACTTCGGCGGGGTCAAGGTCGTCACCGACCGTATGAGCGCTCCGTACCTGGGCGGCGCCACCGTCGACTTCGTGGACACGATCGAGAAGCAGGGCTTCACGATCGACAACCCGAACGCGACGGGCTCCTGCGCCTGCGGCGACTCCTTCAGCTGAGCCGCCACCCGCTGACGCACGAGGCGACGGCCCCCTCCGACGAGGGGGCCGTCGCCTCCGTGCGTTCCAGGGCAACAGGCCCTAGCCGGCCTGCGGCCGCAGCGCCCCCGGCTTCGTCCTCGGGACCGGCGTGCCGTCGGCGCCGGTCACCTCGCGGGCGCCGAGCGGGGCGTCCAGCCGTACGGTCTTCACGTACTGCCGGGCCATGGCGACGCACACCTGGCCCGGCCGGTCCCGCCCGGTCACCGTCACCGTCACCCGGTCGGCGCTCTCCTTCGCCGACGCCGAGTAGGCCGTGCACACCCCGCCCGAGAAGCTCACCGTAAGCTGACGGCCGTCGGCCAGGTAGCCGTCGGCCCGCACGTCGTGCGTGCGCGGGGCCGAGGAAGGGCCGGTGGGCGACGCCGGCGCCGAGGCGGACGGCGTGGTCAGGAACTCCGGGTCCACCGCCGGGTACGTCACCGTGAAGGTGCCCCGCTCCGCCGGACCCCGCACCTCGAACAGCCAGGACGGGACCAGCGCCTGCCGCCCGGCGACGGAGTGCGCGGCCAGCCCGAAGACGGCCTTGTCCACAGGGAGCGCGTCCGCCTTCCCCGCGGTCCCGGAACCGGAACCGGAGCCGGAGCCGGGGCAGGGCTGCTCCAGCCGGTCCTTCAGCGGGACGGGGGTGGCACAGCCCCCGATGCCCATCCGGTGGCCGCCGCCCGTGTGCGCCGCGTTCATCAGCGCCAGCGTCCGGCGCGCGTCCAGCACGGGATAGGTGTCGCCTTCGGCCGGCGTCGCCAACAGCCCGTGGCCGCCGACCAGTTCGCCCCGCTCGTCGACGGTCAGCCCGGTCGTCCAGCCGTACGTGGGCAGCCCGCCGACCACCGGATCCGCGTCGACCACCCGGCGGGCGCCCATGATCCGGCTCGCGTCGATCTTCGCGTCGTCCTGGCCCAGCGCCTTCAGCACGGGCGCCGCCGCCCGCCGCGCCGCCGCCGCGCTCACCGGGTCGCCGGCCGGGTTCGCCGGGTCCTGCGCGCAGACGGTGACCTTCCGGCAGTTGTCGGTGCCGGGCGCCCAGCGGCTGTAGGTCCAGCTGCCCGCCGCGTCCCGGCTCACCCGGAGCGTCGGCCCGGAGCCGTCCGCGCCCCCGACCCGCCAGCCGCTGCCGTCGGCCACGGGCGCGCCGTCCATGCCGAGGGCCGCGGCCAGCCGGGTCACCCGGTCCTCGCCGACCTCGCCCCTCGGGGCGTACACCGGCGCGGAGCCGGGGCCGTCGGGCAGCTTCCCGGCGGCCACATAGGTCGCGCCGTACGGGTCCGGCTCCCCGGGCGCGATGTCACCGCCCGAGCCGCCGCCCGCCGAGCCGTCCAGGACCAGCGGCGGGGGAGTGGCACCCGCACCGGGCGCACCGGTACCCGCCCGGCCGTCCGCGGCATGCCCCGTGGCGAGGTAGGCACCCCCGCCCCCGACCACCAGCACAGCCGCCGCGACGGAGAGAACGACCACCCGCGACCGCCGCCGCGCCGCCCGCCCCTCGCGTGCCGCGCCACCGTCCCCGGCGCCTTCCGGCGCCCGGGGTACTTCGACGTCGCGGGGTGATTCAACGACTTCGGGCCCCTCCGGAGCCTCGGGAGTCCCGGCCCCAGCGACCCCAGCGGCCCCCGTGGCTTCGGCGGCCTCACTGGCCCGGGCGGCCTCAGCGGCCTGGGGAGTCCGGACCGCGTCGACGGCCTCAGCGGCCTGGGGAGTCCGAACCGCATCGGCGGCCTCCGCCGTCCCCTTGGCCCGGATGGCCTCGGTGCCCTCGGGCGCCTCCACGTCCCCGGCCTGAGCGCCCTCGTCGGCCCCGGGAGGCGCAGTGCTTTCGTGAGCCTCGGTGGGCCGGGCGGTCTCGGAGGCCGCGGATGCCCCGGAGGGTCCAGCGACCTCGGAGGGCCTCCTCGCCTCGGGCCGCTCGCGGCCCCCGGAGGCTTCCGCCGGCTCGGAGGTGCCGGACGCTCCGGAAACCTCGTCGTTCTCAGGAATCTCGGGTCGCTCGCTGCTCACCGCATCGCTCCTCGCCGGTCGTGTCCCACGTCCCCGCCCGGGGGGACGGCGATGGGACGCGTGCGAGGAGCGCGCGGTTCCCTGCCCGGTGGCTCCCGCTCAGTCGCCGTAGTCCGACATGGCGTCCAGCAGCCGCGCCGACCGCACCGGGACGTCCACCCCGTGGATCAGCGACGGCGGCACCGGACGGGAGTCGCCGTGCGCCGGGGCGGCCCAGTGCGGGGCCATCCGGGCGCAGTCGCCGCGCAGCGTGGCGAGGCCGCCCTCGAGATCGGCCGGGGAGGTCGAGTTGACCTTGAGGTTCGTCATGCCGGAACCGTAGGCACGCGAGGCGCCGCGAAGAAAGGGCTACTATCGGGTAGTTTTGTCAGCTTCAGCGGCCCGCCCGAGCGGGGTAGCGTGAACTGTCAATCCAGCCTCCCGCAGGAGAATGCCCGTCGTGCGCATCGCAGTCACCGGCTCCATCGCCACCGACCACCTCATGACCTTCCCCGGCCGATTCGCCGACCAGTTCGTCGCGGACCAGCTGCACACGGTCTCGCTCTCCTTCCTGGTCGACAACCTTGACGTGCGCCGGGGCGGCGTCGGCGCGAACATCGCCTTCGGCATGGGCCAGCTGGGCACCGCGCCGATCCTCGTCGGGGCCGCGGGCTTCGACTTCGACCAGTACCGGGCCTGGCTCGACCGGCACGGCGTGGACACCGACTCGGTCCGCATCTCCGAGACCCTGCACACGGCCCGCTTCGTGTGCACCACCGACGCCGACCACAACCAGATCGGCTCGTTCTACACCGGTGCCATGAGCGAGGCCCGCCTCATCGAGCTGAAGACGGTCGCCGACCGCGTCGGCGGCCTCGACCTGGTCCTGATCGGCGCCGACGACCCGGAGGCGATGCTCCGCCACACCGAGGAGTGCCGCTCGCGCGAGATCCCCTTCGCCGCCGACTTCTCCCAGCAGATCGCCCGGATGGAGGGCGAGGAGATCCGGATACTGCTGGACGGGGCGACCTACCTCTTCTCCAACGTGTACGAGAAGGGGCTCATCGAGTCCAAGACCGGCTGGACCGACGCCGAGATCCTCTCCCGGGTAGGCCACCGCGTCACCACGCTCGGCTCGCGCGGCGTACGCATCGAGCGGGTCGGCGAGGACCCGATCGAGGTCGGCTGCCCGGAGGAGGAGCGCAAGGCCGACCCCACGGGCGTCGGCGACGCCTTCCGCGCCGGCTTCCTCTCCGGCCTGGCCTGGGGCGTGTCCCTGGAGCGCGCCGCACAGGTCGGCTGCATGCTGGCGACGCTCGTCATCGAGACGGTGGGCACCCAGGAGTACCAGCTGCGCCGGGGCCACTTCATGGAGCGGTTCACCAAGGCGTACGGCGACGAGGCCGCCGAAGAGGTCCGGGGCCACCTGGTCTGAGTTCCTCGGGTGCGGCGGCGTGGGGGACCGGTCGCGCGGTTCCCCGCGCCCCGGGTGACTGTTCCCCACGCCCGGGGTGGGTCAGCTGATCCGGCGGACCAGGTATGCCGTTCCCGTCTCCGCCTTCTCCTCGCCCACGTACTCCTGGCCCCGCATCTCGCACCACGCCGGGATGTCCAGCCGGGCGGCCTCGTCGTCCGACAGCACCCGCACCATGCCGCCCACCGGGACGTCGCCGATCACCTTGGCCAGCTCGATGACCGGGATCGGGCACCGCTTGCCGAGGGAGTCGACGACCAGCTCCTCCTGCTCCACGGCCGGCGCGACGGCCGGCGCCGGAGCCGGCGCCCCCAGCTTCTCCCGCACACCGGCCACCACCCCGGGCAGCACGTCCAGGAACCGCTCGACGTCCTCCGCGGCCGTCCCGGGCGGCAACGACACCCGTACGTTCCCCTCGCTGAGCACTCCCATCGCCCGCAGCACATGGCTGGGAGTCAGGGTGCTGCTCGTGCACGACGACCCCGACGAGACGGAGAAGCCCTCCCGGTCCAGCTCGTGCAGCAGCGCCTCGCCGTCGACGTAGAGACAGGAGAAGGTGACGATCCCCGGCAGCCGCCGCAGCGGGTCCCCGACCACCTCCACGTCCGCCACCAGTTCCGGCACCCGCGCCCGGATCCGCTCCGTCAGCTCCCGCAGCCGTGCCGCCTCCGGCGCGGCCCCGGCCCGCACCGCCCGAAGCGAGGCCGCGGCCGCGACGATCGCCGGGAGGTTCTCGAACCCGGGCGCCCGGCCCGACTCCCGCTCGTCCACCGGCCCTTGCGCGGCGAACCGCACGCCCTTGCGCACCACGAGCAGCCCCACCCCGGAGGGGCCGCCCCACTTGTGCGCGCTCGCGGTCAGCAGCGACCAGTCGCCCTCCACCGGGCCCCAGCCCAGCGACTGCGCCGCGTCCACCAGCAGCGGCACCCCGGCGGCCCGGCACGCCCCGGCCACCTCGGCTACCGGCTGCACCGTCCCCACCTCGTGGTTGGCCGACTGCAGACAGGCCAGCGCGGTGTCCTCCCGGAGGGCGGCCGCGAAGGCCGACGGGTCCACCGCTCCGGCCCGGTCGACGGCCACCGTGCTCACCGAACCGCCTCCGGCCTCGAACGACTCAGCCGAATGGAGTACCGAGGAATGTTCGACGGCTGACACGATCAGGTGGCGTCCCGCCCGCCGCCGCCCGGCCAACGCCCCGGCGATCCCCGTGTGTACGGCCCGGGTCCCGGAGGAGGTGAACACCACCTCGTCGGCCCGGCACCCCACGGCCTCGGCCACCGCCTCCCGGGAGGCGTCCAGCAGCATCCGGGCCCTGCGGCCCTCCCGGTAGAGCCGCGCGGGGTCCGCCCACCCCTCGTCCAGGGCGGCCAACAGCGCCTCGCGGGCCACGGGATGGAGGGGGGCGGCGGAAGCTGCGTCGAAGTAGGCCACAGGGCAACGTTAAGACTTCCGCGGGACCGGTCCACCGGGGGGCGTGAGGAACGGCGCGACCAGCCACGACGCCCCTCGCACCGGTTCGCCAAACCGCGACAACCCGAGCCAATAGGCGCCCAATCCCACCCCGACCGAGTGACAGCCGACGCGTATGCACCCCTCCCCGCGAACCCCTGGAAGGCGTCGGCTAGGGTTTGGTCCGCATAAACATCCAAACCCCTGCCCGACGCAGGGCGGCGACCGACCAGCGAGAAGGCCGCAGCCGACCGCGCGGGCGAGACTCTCGGGAAGGCGCTACGTGAGTCCCAACGGCTCCGACCGCTCGCCGCGGCGCCCGATGCGGCGGAAGCTGCTGCAGGCAATGACCGCGGGCCTGGTCTTGGCGACGGCCACCGGTTGCTCGTACAACTGGGAAGACTTCCCCCGCCTTGGTATGCCCACCCCGACCACGGAAGAGGCTCCCCGGATCCTCTCTCTGTGGCAGGGTTCCTGGGCGGCTGCGCTCGCCGTCGGCGTGCTGGTGTGGGGCCTGATCCTGTGGAGTGCTTTCTTCCACCGGCGCAGCCGCACCAAGGTCGAGGTACCTCCGCAGACGCGGTACAACATGCCGATCGAGGCCCTGTACACGGTGGTCCCGATCATCATCATCTCGGTGCTCTTCTACTTCACCGCCCGGGACGAGTCGAAGCTCCTGGACCTCTCCAAGAAGCCCGACGTAACGGTCAACGTGGTCGGCTTCCAGTGGAGCTGGGGCTTCAACTACGTCGCGGACGTCCCCGGTTCCACGGGCAACGCGAAGATTGACAAGAACCTGGCCGCGATTCCGGACCGGTTCAAGAAGGACTTCCCGGCCAACGCCGGCGGCGTCTACGACGTCGGTACGCCCGGCACCCGGAACCCGCAGACCGGCAACCCCGGTCCGACGCTCTGGCTCCCCGAGGGCAAGACCGTCCGCTTCGTCCTGACCTCGCGTGACGTCATCCACTCGTTCTGGGTGGTTCCCTTCCTGATGAAGCAGGACGTCATCCCGGGCCACACCAACGCCTTCCAGGTGACCCCGAACCACCAGGGCACCTTCCTGGGCAAGTGTGCGGAGCTCTGCGGTGTCGACCACTCCCGGATGCTGTTCAACGTGAAGGTCGTCTCCCCCGAGCGTTACGAGCAGCACCTCAAGGACCTCGCCAAGAAGGGGCAGACCGGTTACATTCCCGCCGGCATCGCGCAGACGCCGCACGAGAAGAACCGGGAGACGAACAACCTGTGAGCATCCTCAACGAACCCCAGGGTGCCGCGGCAGCTGAAGACTCGTTCGAGAACGAGCTGCCGGTCAGGCGCAAGCAGCCCGGCAACATCGTGGTGAAGTGGCTGACGACCACCGACCACAAGACGATCGGGACGCTCTACCTCGTCACGTCGTTCGCGTTCTTCCTGATCGGCGGCGTGATGGCGCTGCTGATGCGTGCCGAGCTGGCGCGTCCGGGCCTGCAGATCATGTCGAA
>NZ_JAJSZC010000282.1:0-8489 GCF_036815105.1 Streptomyces sp. IBSBF 3136 | reverse complement strand
CCAGCTGCCCGCGGCCCCGCCCGGCCCCCAGCCCGGCTACGGCTACCCGCAGCAACCTTCCGCGCCGCAGCAGCCCCAGCCGCCGCAGCCCGGCTACGGCCCTCCGCAGCAGCCGCCGGCGCCGCAGCCCGGATACGGCTACCCGCAGGCCCCCCCGCCGCCGCAGCCCGGCTACGGCCCTCCGCAGGTCCCGCAGCCGCCCCAGCCGCAGCCCGGCTACGGCTACCCGGGCGCGCCGCAGAACCCGTACGCCCAGCAGCAGCAGCCCTACGGTTACCCGACCGTCCCCGTCGCGCCGGCACCCCCGCAGGGCGGTGGTGGCAGGAACACGACCACCTTCGTCATCGTCGCCGCGGCGCTCGTCGTGATCGCCCTGATCATCGGCGGTGGCGTCTGGTACGCCAAGTCCTCCGGCGGTGACGGCAAGAAGGACGACACCGCGCACTCCGGCGCGGGCACGGGCGGCAAGAACGGCTCCGGGGGCACTTCCACCGGCGGCAAGGAGAAGGCACCGGCCGACCCCGCCGGCAAGGTCCTCTTCCAGGCCCCGATGCCCAAGACGTCCGACACCGTCGTCACCGCGGGCTCCTGGCTGACCGACAAGGTGTACGCCAAGAGCGGGATCGCGCAGATCGTCGGCTACGACCCGGTCAAGGGGACCAAGCTGTGGACGGTCAAGCTGCCGGGCCCGGTGTGCACGGCCAGCAAGCACGTGACGGCGGACAACAAGACGGCGATCGTCTTCCAGCCGAAGATGCCCGCCAAGAACTCCAGCGCGGGCTGCAGCCAGGTCGCCGCCATCGACCTCGACAAGGGCACCAAGCTGTGGACCAGGACGGCCAAGTCCGCTGACAGCACGATCAACCTGGACAACGTGACGGTCGCTCAGCACACCGTCGCGGTCGGCAGCACCAACGGCGGTGCCGCGTTCGACATCGACTCCGGCAAGGCCCTGTGGCAGCCGAAGCCGGGGGACTCCTGCTACGACGCCGGCTACGGCGGCGGCGCCAAGCTGGTCGCGCTGCGCAAGTGCGGCAGCTACGGCGACCGCCAGCTCCACGTCCAGACCATCGACCCGGCCTCCGGGAAGGTGATCTCCGACTACAAGATGGCCTCCGGCATCGAGTACGCCGGCATCGTCTCCACCGACCCGCTGGTGGTGGCCGCCGACGTCGGCGACAGCGCCGGCGACGGCAGCGGCATCTCCGACTACTTCTCCGTCGACGGCAAGACCGGCAAGCTGCTGGCCCGCATCTCCGCGCCCGGTGACACCTACGCCGGCCGCTGCGACGGCATCACCCGCATCGAGGACTGCCGGGAGGTCGTCGCCGGGGGCGGCAAGCTGTTCGTGCCGACCGAGGAGCACGACGGCACCGGCAAGTACAGCAAGACCAACGAGGTCGTCGCCTTCGACCTGGCCACCGGCAAGGAGACCGGCCAGCGCGCCGAGGCCGGCGACGGCTACCTGCTCGCCCCGCTGCGCATGGACGGCGGCAACCTGATCGCCTACAAGCGCCCGCCGTACGACAAGGGCGGCCAGGTCGTCAGCATCGACGGCGGTTCCTTCAAGGCGACCGAGCTGCTGGAGAACCCGGCCGCGCAGGACGTGCGGCAGGCGGAGACCACGATGCTGCCCGACTACGCGGAGATCCTGTTCGGGCAGGGCCGGCTGTACATGTCGTCCGTGTACGCCCACAAGGCCTCGTCCTACGGCAAGGAGTACCTGCTGCTCGCGTTCGGCGCGGGCGGCTGACCGCACGCCCCTCGGCGCTTCCGGGCGCCCGGGGTGAATGCCAGGTATTACCAGGGAGTGCCCCGGATTTCATCGATCCGGGGCACTTCTCCTTCATAGGGGCAGCGCGACGTCGAACAAGCGTGTAGCTTCCGGGGGCATGAAGGGCGGGGTGCCGGGGGGCCCTCTGTCGTGGTGCGCGGTGGGCGTCCATAGTGGGGCATCCATGGGGGGACTGGGGGTTGCTGCATGGGAGTGCGGCTCATGGTCGTCGACGACCATCGCCTGCTCGCGGAGGCGCTGGCGTCGGCGCTGAAGCTGCGCGGGCACCGGGTGCTCGCGGCGGCGGCACCGGCCGCGGGCGCGGCGGATCTGGTGATCGCACGGGCGCCGGAGGTGTGCCTGCTGGGCACGGCGGCGCCGGCCGAGCCGGGGGCGTTCGACCCGGTGGTGAAGATCAAGCGGGAGCGGCCCCAGGTGGCGGTGGTGGTACTGGGCCCGGTGCCGTCACCGCGGGGCATCGCGGCGGCCTTCGCGGCCGGCGCGTCGGGGTACGTGCGGCACGACGAGCGGATCGAGGGCGTCGAGCGGGCCATCATGAAGGCCCGGGCCGGTGAGGCGGCGGTGGCCCCGCAGCTGCTGCAGGGCGCTTTCGGCGAGCTGCTCAATCCGGCGGCCCAGCCCGACGACGAGGGGCAGCGGCTGCTGCAGATGCTCACGCCGCGGGAGGTGGAGGTACTGGTCAGGGTCGCCGAGGGGGAGGACACCCGGCTGATCGCCGCCGGCATGGGGATCGCTCCCAGCACGGCGCGCACGCACGTCCAGCGCGTCCTGATGAAGCTGGGGGTGGGCTCCCGCCTCGAGGCGGCGGCGCTGGCGGCACGGACCGGTCTGCTGGACCGCGCGGCCGGTGCGGCCCGGCCGGTGTTACGCCTTCTCCCCCGGCTCCTCGGGCAGCCCCTCGCGGGGCACCGGCGGCGGGGTGGGCCGCAGCTTCAGCCAGGCCAGGAAGAAGACGCCGAGGAGCAGCATGCCGATGCCGGTCCACAGGTTGATGTTGACGCCCTGGGCCTTGTCGATGGCGGCCTGGGAGTCGGTGATGCCGGTGATCGTGACGATGACGCCGTAGAGCACGAACAGGCCGCCGATGATGCGGCGCAGGTCGAAGAGGCGGGCGGCCGTCTCGGACTTGCCCTCCAGGTCGGTGACTTCGCGCTGGACGTCGTCCTCGGAGAAATGGAACCGCTCGGGGTCGCGGTCGGAGTGCTCGGTCATGGTTTCCTCATCCTCCCGCGGTCAGAACGAGAACGGGATGTAGCAGGCGGCGGCCAGGACGATCGCGCCCCAGCCGAGCAGGGCGGGCTTGCGGTACCAGGCGTCGTCGCCCGCGGCGGGCGGTTCGGCCATGCCGGGGGAGCGGGTGCCGTAGACCAGGCCCTGGAGCTCCCGTTCCGGCTTCGGCCTGGTGAACAGGGACACGATGAACATCACGACGGCGCCGGCGACGAAGCCCGCGATCGCCGAGACGAAGTTGGCGCCCTGGTCGGTGGGGATCGAGATGATGCCCTTCTTGTAGAGCACGAAGTAGTTGACCATCGCGGTCACGGTGCCCGCGAGCAGGCCCCAGAAGCCGGACTTGGCCGAGGCGCGCTTCCAGAACATGCCGACGATGAACACCACGAACATCGGCACGTTGAAGAAGGAGAACAGGGTCTGCAGGTAGGACATGATGTTCGAGAACGAGGACGCCAGGAACGCGGTGCCGACGGAGGCGCACACGCCGACCGCGGTGATCAGGCGGCCGAAGCGGACGTAGTAGGCGTCCTCACGGCCGCGCACCACGTACTTGGCCCAGATGTCGTTGGTGAACACCGTGTTGAAGGACGACACGTTGGCCGCCATGCCGGCCATGAAGGCCGCCAGCAGACCCGTGACGGCGATGCCGAGCACGCCGTTGGGCAGCAGTTCCTGCATCAGGAACGGGATGGCGTCGTTGTACTGGTAACCGGACCCGGCGGTGCCGAACTTGGGGATGATCGCGGCGGCGACCAGTCCCGGGATCATCACCAGGAAGACGATGAAGATCTTCGGGTAGGCGGCGATCAGCGGGGTCCGCTGCCCGGCGGAGAGGTTCTTGGCGGACAGGGCGCGCTGCACCTCGGCGAAGTTGGTGGTCCAGTAGCCGAAGGACAGCACGAAGCCGAGGCCGAGGACGATGGTCAGCCAGTTGGCGCCGAGCGGGTTGGCGCTGCCGATGCCGGTGCCGCCCCAGGCCGTGGTGAAGTCGGCGCCGTGGGTGGCGGTGAGCTTGTCGGTCAGACCGCCCCAGCCGCCGACCTTCTTCAGTCCGAGGATGGTGATCGGGATGAGGGCGGCCAGGATCACGAAGAACTGCAGCACCTCGTTGTAGATCGCCGAGGACAGGCCGCCCAGCGTGATGTACGCCAGCACGAAGGCGCCGGCGACGACGATGGCCACCCACTGCGGCCAGCCGAGCAGGGCCTCGACGACGATCGCCAGGGCGTAGAGGTTGACGCCGGCGATGAGGATGGCCGCGAAGGCGAACAGGATCGAACTGAGCAGGTGGGCGCCCCGGTCGAAGCGCAGCAGCAGGAACTCGGGAACCGAGCGGACCTTGCTGCCGTAGTAGAAGGGCATCATCACCAGGCCCAGGAAGACCATGGCCGGGATGGCGCCGATCCAGTACCAGTGCACGGTGTAGGCGCCGTACTGGGCGCTGTTCGCCGCCATGCCCAGGATCTCGGTGGCCGCGAGGTTGGCGGAGATGAAGGCGAGGCCGGTGATCCATGCGGGCAGTGAGCGCCCGGAGAGGAAGAAGTCGAGGCTGGTCTTCACCGAGCGGCGGGCCGCGAAGCCGATGCCGAGCACGACGACGAAGTAGATCGCCAGGATCGTGTAGTCCAGCCAGTTGGTGGGGAGCCGTAGCTGCGCCGCCAGGTAGGTGGGTTCGTATGTGGGGGTTTGCATGAGAACTCGCTTCGTCGCGCGAACTGATCCAGAGCGGAACCTACGCCGCCGCCTTCAGATATTGAACAGTTCCTATGGTGTTCTTTGTTTGATTGTGATCGTCCAAGGTGTTGTCGAGTTGTGATCTGTTATGTTTGATTGTGTTGAGTGATTGGGTGCGGGACGTAGAGGAGTCCGGCGTTGAAGAAGACCTCGACACGGCTGGCCGACGGCCGTGAGCTGATCTACTACGACCTCCGGGACGACACCGTGCGCACCGCCGCCGACCGTCGCCCGCTGGACCGTACGGTCACCACGTCGGAGATCCGCCGTGACGTGCTGCTCGGCGACTCGGTCGCCATCGCCTCCCACCGGCAGGGCCGCACCTACCACCCGCCGGCCGACGAGTGCCCGCTCTGCCCGACCCGGGGCGAGCGCCTCAGCGAGATCCCCGACTCCTCGTACGACGTCGTCGTCTTCGAGAACCGCTTCCCCTCGCTCGCCGGCGACTCCGGCCGCTGCGAGGTCGTCTGCTTCACCTCCGACCACGACGCGTCCTTCGCCGACCTGACCGGCGAGCAGGCCCGGCTGGTGCTGGACGCGTGGACGGACCGCACGTCGGAGCTGTCTCATCTGCCCTCCGTCGAGCAGGTGTTCTGCTTCGAGAACCGTGGTGAGGAGATCGGGGTGACGCTGGGTCACCCGCACGGCCAGATCTACGCCTACCCCTTCACCACCCCCCGCACCGCGCTGATGCTCCGCTCGATCGCCGCGCACAAGGAGGCCACCGGCGGGGAGAACCTGTTCGACGCCGTCCTGCGCCGGGAGACGGCCGACCGGCGGGTCGTCCTTGAGGGTGAACACTGGGTGGCCTTCGTGCCCTACGCGGCCCACTGGCCGTACGAGGTGCACCTCTATCCCAAGCGCCGGGTGCCCGACCTGCTCGCGCTCGACGAGGCGGCACGCACAGAGTTCCCCCAGGTCTATCTGGAACTCTTGAGGCGCTTCGACCGGATCTTCGCCGCTGGTGACGGAGGGCGGGGCGCGGCGGACGAGCCCCGCACGCCGTACATCGCGGCCTGGCACCAGGCCCCGTTCGGCGCGCTGGAGGAGTTCGACGGGGTCACCCGGGACGACTTCGCGCTGCACCTCGAGCTTTTCACCATCCGACGCACTTCCGGCAAGCTGAAGTTTCTCGCGGGTTCCGAGTCCGGCATGAACGTGTTCATCAACGACGTGCCGCCGGAACGCGCGGCCGAGCGACTGCGAGAGGTAGCGAGTTCATGAAGTACCTGGTGACGGGTGGCGCGGGTTACGTCGGCAGTGTCGTGTCCCAGCACCTGCTGGAGGCCGGCCACGAGGTCACCGTCCTCGACAACCTCTCCACCGGCTTCCGCGTGGCCGTACCGGCCGGCGCCGCCTTCGTCGAGGGCGACATCCGTGACGCCGCCAAGTGGCTCGACGCCTCCTACGACGGCGTGCTGCACTTCGCCGCGTCCTCCCAGGTCGGGGAGTCGGTCGCGAAGCCCGAGAAGTACTGGGAGAACAACGTCGGCGGCAGCATGGCCCTGCTCGGCGCGATGCGCGAGGCGGGCGTCCGCACCCTGGTC
Source organism: Streptomyces sp. IBSBF 3136 (assembly GCF_036815105.1). Lineage (NCBI taxonomy): Bacteria > Bacillati > Actinomycetota > Actinomycetes > Kitasatosporales > Streptomycetaceae > Streptomyces > Streptomyces sp. IBSBF 3136. The sequence continues at coordinate 2,180 of NZ_JAJSZC010000282.1, read as the reverse complement.
TTCTCCTCCACGGCGGCCACCTACGGCGAGCCCGAGCAGATCCCCATCGTCGAGACCGCCGCCACCGCCCCGACCAGCCCCTACGGCGCCACCAAACTCGCCGTCGACCACATGATCACCGGCGAGGCGGCCGCCCACGGCCTGGCCGCGGTGTCCCTGCGCTACTTCAACGTGGCCGGCGCGTACGGCAGCCGCGGCGAGCGCCACGACCCCGAGTCGCACCTCATCCCGCTCGTCCTCCAGGTGGCCCAGGGCCGCCGCGAGGCGATCTCCGTCTACGGCGACGACTACCCGACCCCGGACGGCACCTGCGTCCGCGACTACATCCATGTCGCCGACCTGGCCGAGGCCCACCTGCTGGCCCTGACGGCGGCACGCCCGGGCGAGCACCTGATCTGCAACCTCGGCAACGGCAGCGGCTTCTCCGTCCGCGAGGTCATCGACACCGTCCGCAAGGTCACCGGGCACCCGATCCCGGAAGTGGTGGCCCCGCGCCGCGGCGGCGACCCGGCCGTCCTGGTCGCGGCCGCCGACACGGCCCGCGACAAGCTGGGCTGGAACCCGTCCCGCGCGGATCTCGCGGGGATCGTCGCGGACGCGTGGGAGTTCGCGCAGAGCATCGCGAAGGAGCACTAGTGGGGGCACAGCAGGTCCAGGAGCGCTTCGCCGAGCTGTACGGGGCGCGGCCCGAGGGAGTGTGGGCGGCGCCGGGCAGGGTCAACCTGATCGGCGAGCACACCGACTACAACGACGGCTTCGTGATGCCGTTCGCCCTGCCGCACCAGGCCACCGCGGCGGTCTCCCGCCGCACCGACGGCGTGCTGCGCCTGCACTCGGCGGACGTCGGGGACACGGTCGTCGAACTGCGCCTGGACTCGCTCGCCCCGGGCGGCGACCAGAACTGGACGGCCTACCCGGCCGGCGTGGTCTGGGCGCTGCGCGAGGCCGGGCACCCGGTCACCGGCGCCGACGTCCACCTCGCCTCGACGGTCCCGACCGGCGCGGGCCTGTCCTCCTCGGCCGCCCTCGAGGTCGTGATCGCCCTCGCCCTCGACGACCTGTTCGACCTGGGACTCCAGCGCCGGCAACTGGCCCGCCTGTGCCAGCGCGCCGAGAACGTCTACGTCGGCGCGCCCACCGGCATCATGGACCAGACCGCCTCGGCCTGCTGCTCCGAGGGCCACGCCCTCTTCCTCGACACCCGGGACCTGTCCCAGCGGCAGATCCCCTTCGACCTCGCCGCCGAGGGCCTGCGCCTGCTGGTGGTCGACACCCAGGTCAAGCACGCCCACAGCGGCGGCGAGTACGGCAAGCGCCGGGCCGGCTGCGAGAAGGGCGCGGCCCTGCTCGGCGTCGACGCCCTGCGTGACATCCCCTACGACGGCCTCGACGCGGCCCTGGCCCGGCTCGGCGACGAGGAGGAGGTCGCCCGCCTGGTCCGGCACGTCGTCACCGAGGACCGGCGGGTGGAGCGGGTGGTGTCCCTCCTGCACGCCGGTGAGACCCGCGCCATCGGCCCGGTCCTGACCGAGGGCCACGCCTCCCTGCGCGACGACTTCCGCATCTCCTGCCCCGAGCTCGACCTGGTCGTGGACACCGCCCTGTCCCACGGCGCCCTCGGCGCCCGCATGACCGGCGGCGGCTTCGGCGGCTCCGCGATCGTCCTGGCGGAGGCGACCGACGTACCCGCCCTCACCAAGGCGATCGAGGAGGCCTTCACGGCCGCCTCCTGCACCACCCCCCGCATCTTCGAGGCGGTGCCTTCGGCGGGGGCGCGGCGGGTGGTCTGACGTTGCGTCAGTGTGTCGGCCCCGTACACCTGTACGAGGTCGACGGCTTTTCACGAAGGGCGGGCCGGATGGACGCCGACGCGATACGGTCCCGCTTCGACGGGCGTGGCCAGGTCGAGTTGCTGGTCGCGGCGGGACAGCGGGCGCCGGCCGAGGCCATCGGGCACGCGCTCGGATACGAGCTGGTCTCCGTCGAGCAGCGGGGTGGCAGACACATCGACCTCGGCTCCATCGACCTGCGCACGGCCCGCAGCTACAGGCTGGTCTTCCGGCGTGACGACGACCCCCGGGCCCGGCGTCGGGCCGAGCTGACCATCGAGCGACTGCGGGCCGGTGGCCCGGTCCTCACGGACGACGAGCTGGTTCCGCCCCCGCCGCCCCCGTCGGACC
>NZ_JAJSZC010000281.1:0-8594 GCF_036815105.1 Streptomyces sp. IBSBF 3136 | reverse complement strand
GACGCAGCTCGCAGCGCTTCGGCGCCTCGCCCGGGGGCGTGGTGGCGGGTGCGTCGGCGGGGCCTGGGCGGTCGGGCGCGGCGGTGGGCCCATGGCCGGTCGCGGGGCTGGCCTGGGGCAAGGGCTGGTGCGCGGGCTGGTGCGCGGACCCTGCCTGGGGCACGCTCCCGGTCACGATCCCGGCCACGGGCGCGGTCCCCGCCGCGATCCCGTTCGCGGACCCGGCCACGGTCGCGGTCGCGCTCCCCGCCTTGGTACCGGTCGCGGGCCAGACCCCGGCCGCCGTCCCGTGCACGGTCCCGTCCGCGGTCCCGTCCCCCGTCTCGACCTCGTGCGCGGTGCCGGTCCCCACCTCGGCCTCGAGCGCGGTCCCGGACCCCGTCTCGACCTCGTACGCGGTCCCGGTCCCCGCCTCGACTCCGGTCCCGTGCGCCGTCTCCGCCCCGGTGTCCCCGGCGACCCGGGCGGTCAGCCACGCCGTCACCGCGGCCGCCGTCCGCGCCTTGGTCAGTTCCTCGAGCTCCTCGTCGTCCAGGACCTCCGTGCCGTCCGCGATGCCGAGACGCCTGGCGAGTTCGCCCGCTATCTCGGCCCGCTTGATCGAGTCGATGCTCAGGTCGGCCTCCAGGTCGAGGTCGGGCTCGATCATGTCGACGGGGTAGCCGGTGCGCTCGCCGATGATCTCCAGGACGACCTGCTCGACGCTCAGCCCATGCTCGGCGGCCCCGGCCGACGGCGCACCGCCGGGCGTGACCGACACGGGCGTGACCGACACGGGCTCGGCGGTCCCGGACCGCAGCGGTTCGGGCGTCCCGGCCGGGGAAGGTCGCGCGGCCGTGGGTCCGGCGAGTGCGGCCGGAGGCAGCTCTGCGGGAGCGACCGGCGCCACCGGGGCCGTGCCCGGTGCGGCGCCGAAGTAGGTGAGCAGCACATCCCGCTGGGCCGCGATCATCTCCCGGCTGGTGCGCAGGAATTCGGAGATCAGCGCGTCCCGGTCGGCCGGGGCTCCGCTCTGCGGGTTCTGCGGGTTCGAGGTCACGGTCGTCTCCACGACTCGTCGGGCCGGTGCGAGGGCACCGGGGAGGAGTGCTCCGTCGGCGGTGCGCACGAGGTGCCCGTCGACCGTCCAGCCGGGCCGCCGGGGCGTCGGTGTCCGCAGCGCGTCGACGGCGTCGCGGCCCTGGAGGAGCCAGGCGGTGCGCACCGGGAGCCCGGCGGCGGCCAGCCGGGCCAGGGCGTCGAGCCAGCCGGGCAGGCCACTGTCGGGGTGGGGCTCGCAGGCGACGGTGCGATACGGGCGGTCGCCGAGGATCTGCCCGACGAGCCGGGTGAGGACCGTCCCGGGGCCCGCTTCCACGAAGATCCGCGCTCCCGCCTCGTACATGGCCTCGATCTGGGCGGCGAAGGAGACCGGTGAGCCGATCTGGGCGGCGAGTTCGGCGCGTACGGCGTCGGGGTCGGTGGGGTAGGGGGCGGCCGTGCGGTTGGCCCACACGGGGAACTCGGGGGCACGTACCGTCTTGTCGGCGAGTACCTTGGCGAACCGCTCTCCGGCGGTGGCGACCACCGGGCTGTGGAAGGCGCAGGCGACCGGGATGCGGCGGGCCGTGAGCCCGGCCTCGCGCAACAGACCTACGGCGGTGTCGACTTCGGCGGTGGGACCCGAGATCACGGACTGCTCGGGCGAGTTGTGGTTGGCCACGACGACCGACCCGGGCGCCCCGGAGTCGCGCAGGGCGCGGGCGACCTCCTGGGCGCCGGCCCCGACGGCGGCCATGGTGCCGGGTTCGTCGCCCGCGGCCGCCAGGATGGCGCTCGCGCGCTCGGTGCTCAGCTCCAGGAGTGTCTCCGCGTCGAGCGCGCCGGCCGCGCCGAGCGCGGCCAGTTCGCCGTAGCTGTGTCCGGCCGCGAGGTCCGGGGTGACGCCCGCGGCGGTGAGGAAGGCGTGCGCGGCGAGGCCCGTGATGCCGAGCGCGGGTTGTGCGGCGCGGGTGTCGGTGAGGGCGGCGCGGTGGCGCTCGCGGGCGCTCTCGCCGAACGCGGCGGGCGGGTACAGGGCGTCGGCGTGCGCGCGGCCGAGGTGCAGGTAGTGCCGCAGCTCGGGCAGGGCGACCAGCAGGTCGCCGAGCATGCCGGGCCGCTGGCTGCCCTGGCCGGGGAAGAGGAAGGCGACCTTGGCGGCACCGGGGGCGGCACCGGCGGCGACACCGGCCGCGGGATCGGCGCGGTGCGTGCAGGCATCCGGAGGAGGCTCGCCGGGGTGGACGCATGACCCCGGATCACGCTCGGCACAGTGGACGCCGGCCCCCGGATCACGGTCGGCACGGTGGACGCCGGCCGCCGCATCGTGCTCGCCGCGGTGGATACCGGACGCCGGATCGCGCTCCTCACGGTGGATACCGGACGCCGGATCGTGCTCGCCGGCGAGGACCCGGCGTAGCTGCCCGATGAGGTGGTCCACGTCCCGGGCCACGACCGCCGCCCGCACGGGCTCGTCGGAGGTGTCCGCGCGACGGGCCGCGGCGAGCGCGAGGTCGCGCAGGCGCCAGGGGCGGCCGTCGGCCTCGGCGGCCCGCAGCACCTCGGCGACGTCCCGGTGGGCCGCCGCCGTGTCCCTGCCCCGGAAGAGGAACAGCTCGGCGGGCCAGGCGTCCAGGGTCTGTCGCGGAGCCGCGGCGTCCGTGTGGGCGGCGAGCACGGCGTGGAAGTTGGTCCCGCCGAAGCCGAACGCGCTCACCCCGGCGAGGCGTTGTGCCGCCGGTGCCGCCCAGGGCCGGGCACGGGCGTGGAAGGCGAACGGGCTGGACTCCTCCGACCAGGCCGGGTTGGGCCGTTCCAGGTGCAGGGTGGGTGGCTTGACGCCGGTGTACAGGGCGAGGGTGGTCTTGATCAGGCCCGCGAGTCCGGCGGCGCACTTGGTGTGCCCGATCTGCGACTTGACCGAGCCGAGCGCGCAGCCGCCCGCTCCTGCCCCCGCCTCGGCGAACACCTGGTCGAGCACGCCGAGTTCGGTACGGTCCCCGACGACCGTGCCGGTGCCGTGCGCCTCGACCAGGCCGACCTCGGCGGGCGAGACACCGGCGTCGCGGTAGGCGCGCAGCAGGGCCGAGCGCTGGCCCTCGGGACGGGGCGCGGTCAGGCCGAGGGAGCGGCCGTCGCTGGCGGACCCGATCCCTTTGATCACACCGTAGACGCGGTCGCCGTCGCGCTCGGCGTCGGCGAGCCGTTTGAGGACCACGCAGGCCACGCCCTCGCCGAGGGCGATGCCGTCGGCGGAGCCGTCGAAGGCGCGGGACCGGCCGGTGGGCGAGAGCGCGTGCACGGAGGAGAACAGGACGAAGTCGTTGATGCCGTTGTGCAGGTCGGCCCCGCCGCACAGCACGACGTCGCTGCCGCCGGAGACGAGTTCCTTGCAGGCCACGTCGAGCGCGGCGAGGGAGGAGGCGCAGGCCGCGTCGACGGTGTAGTTGGCGCCGCCGAGGTCGAGGCGGTTGGCGATGCGGCCGGAGATGACGTTGGCGAGCATGCCGGGGAAGGAGTCCTCGGTCAGCCGGGGCAGCTGGCCGTCGATGCCCTCGGGGACCTCGCCGTAGTACGACGGCAGGACGGCGCGCAGGGTGACGGCGTTGGACAGGTCGCTGCCCGCCTCGGCGCCGAAGACGACCGAGGTGCGCGAGCGGTCGAAGGCGCGCCCCCGTTCCCCGTACCCGGCGTCGTCCAGGGCCCTGCGCGCGGCCTCCAGGGACAGCAGCTGGACCGGCTCGATGCTGCCGAGGGAGGCGGGCGGGATGCCGTAGCGCAGCGGGTCGAAGGGGATGCGCGGCAGGAAGCCGCCCCACTTGGACGCCGTCGCGCCGGCCGTGTGGTGCACGGCGGGGTCCCAGCGGTCGGCCGGAACCTCGGTGACGGCGTCGTGTCCGGCGACCACGTTGGCCCAGAAGGTGGCGAGGTCGGGGGCGTCGGGGAACATGCAGGCCATGCCGACGACGGCGACGTCGAGGGGCTGGGCGGGCGGCGGTTCGGGGGCGCGCCGGGCGGCAGGCCGCGCGCACCGGGCGGTGAGCAGGTCGGCGGCGCCGTCGGTGACCGCGTGGTGCAGCCGGGCGACGGTGGTGGTCGCCGAGCGCAGCGCGGCGACCTCGCCGGCCATGAACATCCCTTCGTTGAGCTGGCGTTGCTCGTCCACTGCGGTCAGCTCGCCCCGCGCCGAGCGCTCGACCCCCTTGCTGGCGATGCGCAGCCGCCCGACGTTGAGCCGCTCCAGCGCCTCCCACACCTCCCGGTCCGGGGTGCCGGACGCGCGTAGCCGTGCCTCGTGCTCCCGGTAGCCGGTGGTGAAGGGGCTGGGGACGCAGCGGGTGGCGTGTCCGGGCGCGGTCTCCAGCAGGGCGGTCGAGGTGGCGGCCAGGACCTGGCGCTGGAAGAGGGGCTGGATCGCACCGTGCGCCACGGCCTCCTCGGTGAACAGGTAGGCGGTGCCCATGAGGACGCCGACGGCGGCACCCCGTGCGGTGAGGGGAGCGGCCAGGGCGGCGGCCATCGCGGCGGAGCGCTCGTCGTGGATCCCGCCCGCGAGGAACACCTCCAGTTCCCCCGCGATCCCGTCGGCGGCGCCGGATTCGGTCAGGAAGTCTTCCAGGACGGCGAGTTGGGCCTCCCACAGCGGAAAGGAGTGGCGCGGTCCGACGTGGCCACCGCACTCGGATCCCTCGAAGACGAAGCGGCGCGCCCCGGCCCGCAGGAACTGCCGCAGCAGCCCTGGGGAGGGCACGTGCAGGAAGGTGCGGACCCCGGCCCGCTCCAGCGCCTCGGCCTGCCCGGGCCGTCCGCCCGCGATGATCGCGTGCGTGGGGCGCAGCTCCCGTACGGCCGCCAGCTGGGCGTTCCTGATCTCCTCGGGCGCGAACCCGAGCACACCCACACCCCAGGGGCGTCCGTCGAGCACGGCGCGCGCCCCGGTCAGCATCTGCCGGGTCCGCTCGCCGTCGGCGAGGGCCAGCGCCAGGAAGGGCAGCGCGCCGTCCTCGGCGACGGCGGCGGCGAAGGCCGCCTGGTCACTGACCCGGGTCATGGGCCCCTGCGCGACCGGCAACCGGGTACCGAGCGCCCGGCACATGGCCGAGCCCGGCCGCAGGGCGGCGACCGCGGCGGGAGTGGTAGGCGGGAGTTCGAAAGCGGGGTCCGGCAGAACTCCGAACCCGCTGTCCAGCGGTACTCCGGGCCCGCTGTCCAGCGGTGTTCCGGGCCCGCTGAGCGGCGATGCTCCCGGCCTTTCGTCCGACGACGCCCCCGGTCCGCCGCCACTCGGCGGCGCCCCCGGTCCGCGGCCACTCGGCGGCGCCTCGGCGGCCGTAGCGCCGGCGACCTCCTCGATGGCCGTTCTGAGCCCACGCACCGTCCCGCGCACGTCACCCCACAGGTCGGCGAACCGGGGGGCGAGGAAGCCGTCCTGGCCCACCGGCAGCAGGCGCCGGCGCAGGTCACGCGCACCGATCAGGGCCGCGACCGCGCCGGGCTCGTCGGGTGGGGGCGGAACGTCCGGGCCGCGTCTGCGCAGCACCCGGTGCCCGGCGACGACCACCGTCTCGGAGCCGTCCAGCGAGCGCAACACCGCCCGTACCGCCTCCGGCAGCCGCGACTCGGCCAGCAGCGCGAGTTGGCTGTCCAGGACGACGCCCGCCGCCCCGCCGGCCACCGCGGCCGCTGCGGTGCGCGGTCCGATGCCACCGCAGGCCCAGACCGGCGCCTCCAAACTTGCCTCGGCCAACAGGAGTTGGAGCAGTACGAAGGTGCTGGTGCCGCCGATCCGGCCCCCGCTCTCGGCACCCCGGGCGATCAGCCCGTGAGCGCCCGCCCGGACCGCCTCGCACGCCTGCGCCAGATCGGTGACTTCGGCCAATACCCGGTACCGAGAGGCGACTTCGCCGATGCTCCAAGGCGCGTCGACGCCCAGGACCACGGTGTCCGGGCCGCCGTCGAGGTCGGCGGGCCCGAGGGTGCAGCGGCTCGTCACCCGTACGCCGTAGGGCCCCGGCGCCGTTCTTCTCAGTCTGGTCAGTTCCTCACGGGATCTTCGGTCGCCGTCGCCGAGGTCGAGGATGCCGAGCGCGCCGGCACCGCAGGCGGCCGCGGCGAGCCCGGCGTCGGGTTCTTCGAAAGGGGTGAGGCACAGAATCAGGTCATGGGCGCGCACGGGCGAGGTCATGATGCTCCGAAGAGTCGGCAAGACAGCACGGTGGGGGGTGTGCGGCAGGACACTCTGGTGCGAGGCACCGGAACCTAGCGAGGCACTTACTGACGGGTCAATAAGGCATCTGTCTTTTCGCGGGCGGTGGCATCGATTCGGCCAGCCCGCCGAATTCCCCAACAAGCGCCGGATACCAGAGCAATTGACTGCCGCTCGCCCACCCGCGACGACCGCGCGGACGTCGCGGGCACCCCGGCGCACCTCCACCGGCCCGCCGGGACACCGGGCCTGTTCACCGCCCCCTCACCCCTCGGCCACACCACCTGAGGCGGGTCCGTCTCACGTGAATTCAGGATGACGCCCACCCGGTGACTCGATCCGGACACACGACCCACCGGGCTCACACGGACATCGCGACCGCCTCCAGGCGAGGGCCCCCGCGCCTCAGCCGAGCGGCGGCAGCGAGCCGGCCGCCGTCGGCGCGGAGGCGTAGGTGCCGGGAAGCGGCGGCACAACGCCGTCCACCGCGCTGCGCCCCAGGCCGGATTCCGCCCGTCGGGCCCGCTCGTGGCCACCAGCGCACGCGATGCGCGGTGCGCACGCCGACCCGATCCACCGGAGTCCGCGCTCCGGCCGCTCGCCCCGGACACCCCTGACCGGTCCGACCGACCGCCCCACGCGGAGGTATCCGATATGCCGCCCGGCCGGCGTGCCCCCGTCCGGCCGGGCGCCGCGAACCAGGCCCTCCGGCCGCCCGGGCGGCTGCTCGACGGCCTCCGGCGAAGGGCCATCATGGTGGGGCCGCCCGGAGAGCACGTGCTCCGGCGTCTCCCCCGGTCCCGGTGCGGCGGGGCGCACCCCCGACACCGGCTCGGACTCCAGGACCCACCGCTGTCCGCCGGGGGCGTCGCGGACGACGAGCATCACGCGCACCACACCGGCACCGCTGACCGGGACGAGCGCGAGATCGCCGGTTCGGCGCGGGAGGAGATCGCCGCGGACCGTCAGGTCGTACGACACCTCCCCCGGGCGCAGGACACAGGCGGACACCGTGACGCCGCGGGTGCCGGGGCGGGCGTCGAGGCAGAGGGCGGGGTCGGTGGCACTGCGCAGCAGCCCGTCGCCCCGGTACGACCAGCGCTGCGACCGGGCGGACGAGCACGGCGCCAGGCGGACACCGGCGCCCGGTGTGGTCCCGCCGCCGCGTACGGCGAGGCAGCGACCGGAGTCGAGGCCGCGCAGCCTGCCGTGGGCGACCTTCACCGGTTCGCCCGCGGAGGCCGCGGACGGCCCGGCGGCGGGCGACCGTCCTCCGGCGGCAGCGAGGGCTCCGGGGGCACCCGGGGCGTCGGCCGCGGCAGAGGCGGGAGAACGGCCCGCTCGGGCGGCCGTGGTGACGCCCGGCGCCGGGACAGCGTTGTCGTCGGACCAGCTTCTAACCCCCAGCACGGTCGTGAGCAGCGCGAGCGCGGTGAGTCCGACCCCGAGCGCCAGGGCGGTACGCCGTCCGCCCTCGGGTGCTGTGCGGTGCCGGCCGCCGGTCTCCCGCCGTTCCGAGAGCGGCGGCGGCGTGGGCTCCCGCGGGGCGCCCCGGCCGGGGCGTGAGTCGAGGTAGCGGCGGGCGCCCCAGCCGAGCACGGTCTCGGCGAGCAGGACGCCCAACGGCCCCTCGAAGTGGCCGAGTTGCTCGGCGGCCAGCCGACAGTACCGACATTCCGTCAGATGCCGCTCCACCTCGGGGTGTCCGGGGCCACGACGGTAAGTGGACACATCCAGGAGGCGGTTGTGGAAACGGCATTCAGCGGAGGGCGCGAGTTCGCGGTGCGCGCGCACACAACCCGCACGGAATTGCTCGCGCGCCTGCTGGAGGGCGGCCGTCGCGGTGGCGGTGTCCATCCCGGACAGACCAGCGGGAATGTTTATGTGTTCCGCCTCGACCTCGGTATGCCACAGAAGGCATTGGGCGGCGCCGGGCAGTGCCCGGAAAGCGTGCTCGGCGAGTCGCCGTCTTTCGGGTGTGCCGGGTGCCGTCGCGCGCAGGCCGCGGCCGCCGGTGGGTTTGCGCAATTCCGGTACGACGACGCGGGCGCCCTCGTCCGCGGCCCAGGCGCGGACGGTGTCGCGGACGGCCACGAGCAGCCGCGGGCGCAGGGGGCCGTCGGCGGCCTCGCCCACCGGCCGGCCGAGCACCCGGTGGAACGCGGCGGCGGCCACCAGATGGGCGTTGGGGCCGGCCGCGGCCAGGCAGACGATCGCGTAGTCGCAGGTGGCGCGCCAGTGACGGGCCAGCAGCAGGGCGACGGCGTGGTGCCGGCCGGCGGCCGGGCCGCTCAGCCGGGCGACCAGATCCCGGTCGGACTCCCCTCGCGGCGGACCGGGACGGGACGGGAACGGGGGGTGTGGGGGG
>NZ_JAJSZC010000280.1:0-8714 GCF_036815105.1 Streptomyces sp. IBSBF 3136 | reverse complement strand
CCCCCACCCCCAGCGCTCCCACCGACCTTCGTAACCCAAGGAGTCGATCCACCATGGCGAGCGACGCGCCGACCGCACAGGCCTCCGACCTCGACTGGCTGCTGAGCGGCCTCGTGCAGCGCGTACCCCATACCGCCAGCGCGGTCCTGCTGTCCTGCGACGGACTGGTCAAGTCCATGCACGGCCTCGACGCCGACAGCGCCGACCACATGGCGGCCCTGGCCTCCGGCCTGTACTCGCTCGGCCGCAGCGCGGGCGTCCGGTTCGGCGACGGCGGCGACGTCCGCCAGGTCGTCGTGGAACTCGACGCGACGCTGCTGTTCGTCACCACCGCCGGGTCCGGCACCTGCCTCGCCGTGCTCGCCGGCCGCGAGGCCGATGCCGCCGTGCTCGGCTACGAGATGGCGATGCTGGTCAAGAGCGTGCGCCCCTATCTGGTGACCGCGCCCCGCCGGCACTCGGCCGAGGCCACGGCGATCACGGCGACGAGGCCTTGAGCGTGGCCGCAGCCGGCGACGGGCCCTGGCTCGACGACGCGGCCGGCCGGCTGGTGCGGCCCTTCACGGTCAGCAACGGCCGCACCGAGCCGACCATCGCCCTGGACCTGATGTCGCAGGTGATGGCCACCGGTGTCACCCCGCTCGGCTACCTCGGACCCGAGCACGCGCAGGCACTCGACCTGTGCCGCGCGCCCCTCCCGGTGGCCGAGGTCGCCGCGCACCTGCGGCTGCCCGCGGTGGTCACCAAGGTGCTGCTCTCGGACCTCGTCGACTGCGGGGCGCTGACCACCAAACCCCCCGCCTTCCACCACATCCCCACGGACCGGTCCCTGCTGGAGGCAGTGCTCGATGGACTACGACGACAGCTCTGACCCGTTCCCGACCGCGCTGAAGATCCTGGTGGCGGGCGGGTTCGGGGTCGGCAAGACCACCTTCGTGGGAGCGGTCAGCGAGATCGCCCCGCTCAGCACCGAGGAGCTGCTCACCACGGTCAGCGCCGGCACCGACAACCTCGACGGCATCGAGAACAAGGTCGAGACGACGGTCGCCATGGACTTCGGCCGCATCACCCTCGATCCGGAGCACGTGCTGTACCTCTTCGGCACGCCCGGGCAGGAGCGGTTCTGGTTCATGTGGGACGAGCTGTCGGAAGGCGCGCTCGGCGCGGTCGTCCTCGCCGACACCCGCCGCCTGGACGAGTGCTTCGCGGCCGTGGACTTCTTCGAGGAGCGCGGCCTCGCCTTCGTCATCGCCGTCAACGAGTTCGACGGCTCCTACCGCTACGACCCGGAGGAGGTGCGCGCCGCCCTCGATCTCGACACCGGGATCCCGGTGGTGCGCTGCGACGCCCGCATCTCCAGTTCCGGTGTGCAGACCCTGCTCACCCTCGTACGCCATCTGATCGCCCACGCCCCGGCGCCCGCGCCGAGCCACGGCGCCCACATGTGATCCCGCCACACCGCACACGGAGCCGCCATATGAGGTACGCCCACAGGGACGGAGCCCGGTCATGAGCTACGAGCCGCCCCGTCCGGTCCGCGGCCTGCTGCTCACCCCCGAGGACAAGGAGGCACCCGCCCGCGTCTCCCGGCTGCGCAGGCTCGGCCTCGGCAGCCGGCCCGAGCCCGGTCTCGACGCCTACGCGGACCACCTCGCCCAGCTCACCGGGGCGCCGTACGCCATGGTCAACTTCGTCGGCGCCGACCACCAGTTCTTCGCGGGCCTGCGCATCCCGCCGGCCGCGCCGGTGGTCCGGGAGGACGGCAGCAGGCCCGAGGTCGGCCGGGTCCTGCCGCGCGACCACGGCTTCTGCCCGCACGTGGTGGTCCGCCGCAAGGCGCTGGTGCTGGAGGACGTCCGCGACTACCCCCGCTTCGCCGGCAACCCGGTCGTCGACGAGTACGGCATCCGGTCGTACCTCGGCGCCCCCCTCTTCGACGGCTCCGGGATGGCGCTCGGCACCGTCTGCGCCTTCGACGTGGCGCCGCGCGCCTGGGGCCGCTCCGGGCTGGAGACCATCAAGGCGCTGGCCGCCGACGTCGCCGTACGCATCCAGCGGTCCGCGGACGACGGGCTGCCGATCTGAGTGTTGGGACAACCGGGTGACGGCCGGACGGGGTGTGAAGCAAAGCTGTGGCGGCGGTTAAGAAAAGATCGATGGACCCCGGCTCGCGCGTAGGGCAGATTGCGGGGTGATTCCACCCCTCTGACCCGGTGCGGGCCCCTTCGGCACACGCGGCCGGGACCTCACCCACAGGAGCCGTAGCGTTGAAGGCGCTGGTCAAGGAGAAGGCGGAGCCCGGGCTCTGGCTCATGGACGTCCCGGAGCCCGCCATCGGTCCCGGTGATGTGCTGATCAAGGTCATGCGGACCGGTATCTGCGGCACCGACCTGCACATCCGGGCCTGGGACGGCTGGGCGCAGCAGGCCATCAGCACCCCGCTGGTGCTCGGGCACGAGTTCGTCGGGCAGGTCGTGGAGACCGGCCGGGACGTCACCGACATCCAGGTGGGTGACCGGGTCAGCGGCGAGGGTCACCTGGTGTGCGGCAAGTGCCGCAACTGCCTGGCCGGCCGGCGCCACCTGTGCCGCGCCACCGTCGGCCTCGGCGTGGGCCGGGACGGCGCGTTCGCCGAGTACGTCGCGCTGCCCGCGTCCAACGTCTGGGTGCACCGCGTCCCGGTGGACCTCGACGTCGCCGCGATCTTCGACCCGTTCGGCAACGCCGTGCACACCGCCCTGTCGTTCCCGCTGGTCGGCGAGGACGTACTGATCACCGGCGCGGGCCCGATCGGCCTGATGGCCGCCGCCGTCGCCCGGCACGCCGGCGCCCGCAACGTCGTCATCACCGACGTCAGCGACGAGCGCCTGGAGCTGGCCCGGAAGATCGGCGCGACGCTCGCCCTGAACGTCTCCCGGTCCTCGATCGCCGACGGCCAGCGGGAGCTGGGCCTGCGCGAGGGCTTCGACATCGGCCTGGAGATGTCCGGCCGCCCCGAGGCCATGCGGGACATGATCGCCAACATGACGCACGGCGGCCGGATCGCCATGCTCGGCCTGCCCGCCGCCGAGTTCCCGGTGGACTGGGCCCGGATCGTCACCTCCATGATCACCATCAAGGGCATCTACGGCCGCGAGATGTTCGAGACCTGGTACGCGATGTCGGTCCTGCTGGAGGGCGGTCTCGACCTGGCCCCGGTGATCACCGGCCGGTACGGCTACCGCGACTACGAGGCGGCCTTCGCCGACGCGGCGAGCGGTACCGGCGGCAAGGTCATCCTGGACTGGACCGCGTAACCGCCCCTCGCGCACCCCTCCCTCGACGCCGCCTCCCTCCCGCAGCACCTTCAGGAGCCCTGTCATGTTCGACTCTGTCCGCGACGACCTGCGCGCCACCCTCGACGAGATCCGCGCCGCCGGCCTGCACAAGCCCGAGCGGGTCATCGGCACCCCGCAGTCCGCGACCGTCGGCGTCACCGCCGGCGGCCGCCCCGGCGAGGTCCTCAACTTCTGCGCCAACAACTACCTCGGCCTCGCCGACCACCCCGCGGTGATCACCGCCGCCCACCAGGCCCTCGACCGGTGGGGCTACGGCATGGCCTCCGTGCGCTTCATCTGCGGCACCCAGGAGGTCCACAAGGAGCTGGAGGCGCGCCTGTCCGCGTTCCTCGGCCAGGAGGACACGATCCTGTACTCCTCCTGCTTCGACGCCAACGGCGGTGTCTTCGAGACGCTGCTCGGCGAGGAGGACGCGGTCATCTCCGACGCCCTCAACCACGCCTCCATCATCGACGGCATCCGCCTGTCCAAGGCCCGCCGCTTCCGCTACGCCAACCGGGACCTCGCGGACCTGGAGGCGAAGCTGAAGGAGGCCACCGCGGGCGGCGCCCGGCGCAAGCTCGTCGTCACCGACGGCGTCTTCTCCATGGACGGCTACGTGGCCCCGCTCGCCGAGATCTGCGACCTCGCCGAACGCTACGACGCGATGGTCATGGTCGACGACTCGCACGCCGTGGGCTTCGTCGGCCCCACCGGCCGCGGCACCCCCGAGCTGCACGGCGTCATGGACCGGGTGGACATCATCACAGGCACCCTCGGCAAGGCCCTCGGCGGCGCCTCCGGCGGCTACGTCGCGGCCCGCGCCGAGATCGTCGCCCTGCTGCGCCAGCGCTCCCGCCCCTACCTGTTCTCCAACACCCTCGCCCCGGTGATCGCCGCCGCCTCCCTGAAGGTCCTCGACCTGCTGGAGTCCGCCGACGACCTGCGGGTCCGGCTCGCCGAGAACACCGCCCTGTTCCGCCGCCGGATGACCGAGGAGGGTTTCGAGATCCTCCCCGGCGACCATCCCATCGCGCCCGTCATGATCGGTGACGCGGCCAGGGCGGCCCGCCTGGCCGAACTGCTGCTGGAGCGCGGGGTGTACGTGATCGGCTTCTCCTACCCGGTCGTCCCGCAGGGCCAGGCCCGCATCCGGGTCCAGCTGTCCGCCGCGCACTCCACCGAGGACGTCGACCGCGCGGTCGGCGCCTTCGTCGCCGCGCGGGCCGAGCTGGAGGCCTGACCAGGGCGGACGCCCTGGAATAATGGAGGCATGATCGAGGCACGGCGGCTCCACATCCTCCGTGCGGTGGCCGACCACCGCACGGTCACCGCGGCGGCCGCCGCGCTCTACCTCACCCCCTCCGCCGTCTCCCAGCAGCTGACGGCCCTGGAGCAGGAGACCGGGCACCGGCTGGTCGAGCGCGGCGCCAAGGGCGTCCGGCTCACCCCGGCGGGCGAGATCCTGCTCAGCCACACCAACGCGGTCCTCGCCCAGCTGGAACGGGCCGAGGCCGAACTGGCGGCCTACGGCTCGGGGGAGGCGGGGACCGTCACCGTGGCCGCCTTCGCGACCGGCATCGCACAGGTGGTGGCGCCCGCCGTGCTCCGGCTCGCCTCCACCGCGCCCGGCATACGCATCCGGGTCCAGGACGCGGAGGGCGACGCCAGCCTGCCCATGGTGCTGGACCGGCAGGTGGAAGTCGCCGTCGCCGTCGAGTACCGGGGCGCGCCGGCCGCCGACGACCCCCGGCTGACCCATGTGCCGCTGTACGCCGAGCCGTTCGACGCGGTCGTGCCCGTCGGCCACCGGCTCGCCGACGCCGTCGAGGTCCCCCTCGCCGACCTGGCCAAGGACGGCTGGATCAGCCCCTACCCGGGCAACCCCTGCCACGACGTGGTCGTCCTGGCCTGCGAGAACGCCGGGTTCCAGCCCCGGTTCGAGCACTCCTCCGACGACTTCCGGGCCGTGGTCGCGCTCGCCGCAGCGGACGCGGGCGTGGCCCTCGTCCCGCGCTCGGCGCTGCGCGGCATGGACCTCGCGGGCGTGGTCGTCCGCCCGGTCGACGGGGTGGCGCCGACCCGCCGGGTGTTCGCCGCGGTGCGCCGCGGCGCCGAGGGGCACCCGCTGATCCGCCCGGTGCTCGACGCCCTGGGAGAGGCCGCGCAGGCGTGAGCCTTCGGTAACCCGCCCGTCTCATATCAGGGATAGCGTCCCGGACATGAGAAACGAGGACTCCGATCCCGTGGACGCCCGCATCGGCGCCCGGCTGGCCGAACTGCGGGCCGGCCGCGGCTGGTCGCTCGGTGAGCTGGCCGAGCGCAGCGGGGTGAGCCGGTCGACGCTGTCGCGCGCCGAACGCGCCGAGACCAGCGCCACCGCGGCCGTGCTCAACCGCCTCTGCCACGTCTACGGCCGCACCATGTCCCAGCTGCTGAGCGAGGTGGAGGCGGCACCGGCACCGCTGGTACGGGCGGCCGACCAGCGGGTCTGGCAGGACCCCGCCGGCAAGTTCACCCGCCGGTCGGTGTCACCGCCGCACCCCGGCCTGCGCGGCGAACTCGTCGAGGGCCGGCTCGCCCCCGGCGCCGACCTCGCGTACGACCGCCCGCCCGTGCCCGGCGTCGAGCAGCACCTGTGGGTCCTGGACGGCGCGCTGGAGGTGACCGTCGACGGCACGAGCCACCCGCTCGGCGCGGGCGACTGCCTGCGGATGCGCGTGTTCGGGCCGACGAGGTTCCGCTGCGCCGGGCCGGCGACGGCCCGCTACGCCCTGGCGGTGGTGCGGCCATGAGGGTGCTGCGCTGGGACGAGGAGCGGATCCGCCGCGGCAGCGGCGAACTCGCCCTGCTGCTGGCCGACACCGTGGCCGGCGGCGCCTCGGTCGGCTTCCTCGCCCCGCTCACGCGGACGGCGGCCGACGCCTGGTGGCGGGAGCGCGCCGACGTGGTCGCGGCCGGCCGGCTGGCTGTGTGGGTGGCCGTGGACGACACCGGCCGGCCGGCCGGCACGGTGAGCCTGGCCCTGCCCGACAAGCCCAACAGCCGGCACCGCGCGGAACTCGTCAAGCTGATGGTGCACCGCCGGGCGCGCGGTCGCGGCCTCGGCCGGCTGCTCCTCGCCACCGCCGAGCGGGCCGCGGCGGCCGCCGGCGTCACCCTCCTGCACCTCGACACCGAGACCGGCAGCCCCGCCGAGCGCCTCTACCGCTCGGCCGGCTGGACCCCGGCCGGCACCATCCCCGACTACGCGGCGAACCCGGCCGGCGACCTGTGCCCGACGACCCTCTACTACAAGCGCCTTGCCCCGGACGCGAGGTGACTGTCAGTGCCCCGGGTTAGCGTGCGTGGCATGCCGGACGCCGAAGACGTACGCCGTGTCGCCCTGTCCCTGCCGGACACCACGGAGAAGACCGCCTGGAACATGCCCACGTTCCGGGTGGCAGGGAAGATGTTCGCCACGCTCCCGGAGGACGAGACGTCCATCGCCGTGCGCTGCCCGAAGGAGGAGCGCGACGAACTGGTGCTGGCCGAGCCCGGCAAGTTCTGGATCGCCGGCCACGAGGCCCAGTTCGCCTGGGTCAGGGCCCGGCTCGCGGCCCTGGAGGACGAGGACGAGTTGCGCGACATCCTCGCCGACTCCTGGCGGCAGGCGGCGCCGCCCCGACTCCTGGACGACCACCCCGAGTTGGGCCTGCCCGGCGGCCGCTGAAATTCCCTCGGCCCGGCCGCGCACGCATGGCATGGTCCGCGCGGCGGAGCGGCGGCTCCGGTGACCCGGGGGCCCGGGGGACCGGCACCGCCACCGGCCCCCGTCCGGATGCCTTCCGGGCGGACCTGGTCCAGGGCTGGCGGGAGTTCCGGGCCCGGCCGTGGCTGTGGGATGTCATCGCCGTGTGGTCCCTCTACATGGGATCAGCCTGGTGGTGCCCGCGGTCCTGCTCGCCGTCCCCGCGATACGGGGGCTCGTGCGGGCCGACGGGCAGGTGCCGGCGTCCTGAGCCGGCCGGTGGGCGCCCGGTAAAGGGATGCGCGAGGACCGACCCGAGTGCGGTATTGTTTCCCTGCGCGTTTCGACCGGGGAAACCCCAGGTCAAACGACACCGGGACGTGGCGCAGCTTGGTAGCGCACTTGACTGGGGGTCAAGGGGTCGCAGGTTCAAATCCTGTCGTCCCGACCAGCTCTCGCAGCCGGTCGGAGGCCGTCTTCTCAGGGATGATGAGGAGACGGCCTTTCGTCGTTTCCACCGGCCTGGCCGTCACCGCTCCGCCGTGTGTGTTCCGTGCCCAGGGGCCCCGGACCCGTGCGTCCCGTGACGTCGTCGGGGAGCACCGCCGGCCGGTCGCGGGTGGCGATCCTGGCGACCATGTCGGCGAGCCGGCCGCACGCCTGGGCGATCTCCCGCTGCGTCTGGTTCCGCTCGCTGATGACCGCGGCGAGCAGCAGCGCGGTCAGCGCGGCCGACGCGTTGAACGCCTGCAGGGTGATCATGTTGATGACCAGGTCGTGCCGGGCGAAGGGGCCCTTGTTCCCGGTGGCGGCCATGATCGCGAAGGTCGACACGGCGAGCGCGCAGGGCGCGGCCCCGGCCAGCTGGAAGCGGAAGGCGGCCCAGATCAGCAGCGGGAAGCCCAGGAACACCAGCGGGGTGTTCGTGGTCTCCAGCAGCCCCACCCCGGCCGTGGCCGCCGCCAGCAGGCCACCCTCCAGCCACCGGGCCGCCGGCGCGCCCCTCGGCCGGCGCGCCCGGCTCAGCACCAGCAGGACCGGCGTGACCACCAGGACACCCATCGCGTCACCGGTCCACCACACCGACCACGTCGGCCAGAAGGCGCCGGTGTGCAGCACACCGGTGAGAACCAGGGTCCCGGTGCCCACCGTCGCGCTGATCAGCATCCCGGTGAACGCCCCGAGGAAGATCAGCGCGAGCGCGTCCCGCAGACGGTCGAGTCGGTTGCGGAACCCGGCCCGGCGCAGCAGCGCGTAGGAGCACAGGGGCGCCAGGGTGTTGCCCGCCGTGATCGCGAGCACGGCCCCGGCCGACGGGCCCAGCGAGATGTTGGCCAGGAACGCCCCGAGCGCGATGCCCGGCCACAGCCGGGGCCCCCGCAGCAGCAGGGCGGCCACCGCGATACCGCTCGGCGGCCACAGCGGGGTGACCTGCCCGCGCACGAGCTGCTGGATCAGCCCCGCCTCGGCCGAGCCGAAATACAGCGCCGCGAGGACGCCGATCTCCAGGGCGGTCAGGGCGGCGCGCCGGTACCGGTCCCACCGCGCGCCAGTCATCGGGCGACCTCCGTGTCGGCATCGCCCCGACAACCATCATCCGCCGCAAGGCCGGGTTCCTCCACGCCACCGGCACCGCGTCGCCGCACATCGGGGCGGGGCGGTGACCG
>NZ_JAJSZC010000279.1:0-8716 GCF_036815105.1 Streptomyces sp. IBSBF 3136 | reverse complement strand
GCCCCACGGAGTCCGCCCCGTCCGACCCGCCCAGCTCCTCGCCGCCGCCCGCCGACGACAGCCCGAGCCCCTCGGACGGACAGTGACGCCCGAGGGACGAAGACGGGCCCCGCCCGTCGCGAGACCGGCCATAGGGCCTGTGGCGAAAGTGGTCCTCTGCCGTGCGACGGCCGCCCTCCGGGCGACGTCAACAACGCTGCGGGTCAATACACCTAGGCGCCCGGTGCCGGATCCGCCGGGTGCGGTGCCACCAGCGGGAGCTGCGACGCCAGCCGCTGCTCGCACAGCTCGACCAGCCGGTCGTAGCCCGCCTTGCCCATCAGCTCGGTCAGCTCGGGCCGGTAGGAGACGTACACCGGCTCGCCCGCGCCGTGCGCCGAGGTCGCCGAGGTGCACCACCAGTGCAGGTCGTGGCCGCCCGGGCCCCAGCCGCGCCGGTCGTACTCGCCGATCGACACCTGCAGCACGCGCGTGTCGTCCGGCCGGTCGATCCAGTCGTACGTCCGCCGGATCGGCAGCTGCCAGCACACGTCGGGCTTGGTCTCCAGCGGCTCCCGGCCCTCCTTCAGGGCCAGGATGTGCAGCGAGCAGCCCGCGCCGCCCGCGAAGCCGGGGCGGTTCTGGAAGACGCACGAGCCCTGGAAGGGCCGGGTCTGCCGGGACCCCTCCTCGTCCTCGGAGACCCAGCCGTTGCGGGTGCCCTCGGCGTGGTTCTGCCAGATGTCCGGCGTGAGCCTGGCCACGTGCTCGGCGACGCGCTTCTCGTCGTCCTCGTCGGAGAAGTGGGCGCCCAGCGAGCAGCACCCGTCGGCCGCCCGGCCCGGCTGGATGCCCTGGCAGCCGCTGCCGAAGATGCAGTTCCAGCGAGAGGTCAGCCATGTCAGATCGCAGCGGAAGACCTGCTCGTCGTCCGCCGGATCAGGGAACTCCACCCACGCGCGCGCGAAGTCGAGCCCCTGCTCGTCGCTTGCCTTCGGCGCCTTGGCGGAGGGGGCGTTGCGGCCCGCTTTGTCCGTCTTGTCCGCCTTCACAGCTTTCCCGGAGTTCGCCTTTTTCGTCTTTGGCACGTGTCCAGAGTAAGTGGCCGGGGGCCGCAGCGGGGACCGGGAAGAGCGGATCTGGCAGTAGCGTTCCGTACATGAGACTCGGTGTCCTGGACGTGGGTTCGAACACGGTGCATCTGCTGGTGGTGGACGCCCACCACGGCGCCCGCCCGCTGCCCGCGCATTCGCACAAGGCCGAACTACGGCTCGCCCAGCTGCTCGACGACAGCGGTGCCATCGGCGACGACGGCATCGGCAAACTGATCGACGTCGTGCGCGAGGCGCTCCAGGCCGCCGAGGACAAGGGCGTCGTGGACCTGGTCCCGTTCGCCACCTCCGCCGTCCGGGAGGCGTCCAACGCCGACGACGTCCTCGCGCGCGTGGAGGACGAGACCGGCGTGCGGCTCCAGGTCCTCACCGGCGAGGAGGAGGCCCGGCTCACCTTCCTGGCGGTCCGCCGCTGGTTCGGCTGGTCGGCCGGAAAGCTGCTGGTGCTGGACATCGGCGGCGGCTCCCTGGAGATCGCCTTCGGTATCGACGAGGAGCCGGACGCCGCCGTCTCGCTGCCGCTGGGCGCCGGCCGCCTCACCGCCGGCTGGCTGCACGGCGACCCGCCCGCCCCCGAGGACGTCCGCGCCCTGCGCCGCCACGTCCGCGCGCAGATAGCCTGCTCGGTCGGTGAGTTCAGTCGGTTCGGCGCCCCCGACCACGTGGTGGCCACCTCCAAGACCTTCAAGCAGCTGGCCCGCATCGCCGGTGCCGCCCGCAGCGCCGAGGGCCTCTACGTCCAGCGCGAGCTCAAGCGCGAGTCCCTGGAGGCCTGGGTCCCGCGGCTCTCGGGCATGTCCGCCGAGCAGCGCTCCGAGCTCCCGGGGGTCTCGGACGGCCGGGCCGGCCAGCTCCTCGCGGGCGCGCTGGTGGCCGAGGGCGCGATGGACCTGTTCGGCGTCGAGAGCCTGGAGATCTGCCCGTGGGCGCTGCGCGAGGGCGTCATCCTCCGGCACCTCGACCACATGGACGCCGACTGACGTACTCAAGGGCGCGGACGGACGCGGTGGAGCGCGCGGACGGACGTACGGAAGGGCGCGGGACCGGGCCGGCACCCGGTCCGGGCGCGCGGGACCGGCCGCGCCGGAACCGCGCCCGCCCGCATGGCAAACGTCACAACGGCGAAGAGGGACCCGACACCCTCCCCACTCAACCCTTTAAGGTGACGGACGTGGCAGAACCAAGGGACGTGACCGTCGCGCTGTCCACGGCCTCCGTCTATCCGGAGTCGACCGCGACGGCCTTCGAGATCGCCGCGCGCCTCGGCTACGACGGCGTCGAGGTCATGGTGTGGACCGATCCGGTCAGCCAGGACATCGAGGCCCTGCGCCGCCTGTCCGACTACCACGGCATCCCGGTCCTGGCCGTCCACGCCCCCTGTCTGCTGATCACCCAGCGGGTCTGGTCCACCGACCCCTGGGTCAAGCTCCAGCGGGCCCGGGCGGCCGCCGAGAAGCTGGGCGCCGGCGCGGTCGTCGTCCACCCGCCCTTCCGGTGGCAGCGGCAGTACGCCCGCGACTTCGTCTCCGGGATCTGGCGGATGGCCGACGAGACGGACGTGCGGTTCGCCGTCGAGAACATGTACCCGTGGCGCTACCGCGACCGCGAGATGCTGGCGTACGCCCCCGAGTGGGACGTCACCAAGGACGACTACCGGCACTTCACGATCGACCTCAGCCACACGGCGACGGCCCGCACGGACGCGCTCGACATGGTCGACCGCATGGGCGACCGCCTCGGACACGTCCACCTCGCCGACGGCCGCGGCTCGGCCAAGGACGAGCACCTGGTCCCCGGCCGCGGCACCCAGCCCTGCGCCGAGCTGCTGGAGCGCCTCGGGCGGCGCGGCTTCGACGGTCACGTCGTCATCGAGGTCAACACCCGGCGGGCGATGTCCAGCGCCGAGCGCGAGGCCGACCTCGCCGAGGCCCTCGCCTTCACCCGCGCGCACCTGGCCGCCGCCGTGAAGGTGCCCCGGCGGTGAACGGCACCGCCGGAGCCCGCCGCCGCGGCCGCCCGCCGCGCACGGAGTCCGCGGACACCCGCGACCGCATCCTCGCGGCCGCCCGCGAGGTGTTCTCCGAGCACGGCTACGAAAAGACGTCCGTACGCGGCATCGCCAAGGCCGCGGGGGTCGACGCGGCACTCGTCCACCACTACTTCGGCACCAAGGAACAGATCTTCGAGGCGGCCGTCGCGGTGGCCTTCGCGCCCGCCCTGGACGCGCCCGACGCGCTGGCCGCCGGCCCGCTCGACGGGGTGGGGGAGCGGCTCACCCGCTTCGTCCTCGGCGTGTGGGAGAACCCCACGACCCGTGCGCCGCTGCTCGCGATCCTGCGCTCCGCCGTGAACAACGAGACCGCGGCCGCCGTCTTCCGCCGCCTCGTCGCCGCCCAGCTGCTGCGCCGCATCGCCGCCCAGCTGGACCTGCCGGACCCCGAGCTGCGGGCCGAGCTGGCGGCCGCGCAGCTGGTGGGCGCGGCCCTGATGCGCTACGTGATCAAGCTGGAGCCGCTGGCGTCGGCGGACCTGGAGTCGATCATCGCTCGGGTCGCGCCGGTGGTGCAGGGGCATCTGACGCAGCCCTGACAGCCGCGTCCCGTGGAACACGCGTCCCGCATTCCGGACAACCTTGTCCAGTCCTTGGAGCGGCGGCGTACGCTCGTAGACAGTCAGAACTCACTGGCCGAAGGTCTTCGAAGGAGCGAGCGACGATGCCCGAGCTGAGGTCCCGCACAGTCACCCACGGCCGCAACATGGCGGGCGCCCGCGCCCTTATGCGCGCCTCCGGTGTACCCGGTGCGGACATCGGCCGGAAGCCCATCATCGCCGTCGCCAACTCCTTCACCGAGTTCGTGCCGGGCCACACCCACCTCCAGCCGGTCGGCCGGATCGTCAGCGAGGCGATCAAGGAAGCCGGCGGCATCCCCCGTGAGTTCAACACGATCGCCGTGGACGACGGCATCGCCATGGGCCACGGCGGCATGCTGTACTCCCTGCCCTCCCGCGACCTCATCGCGGACTCGGTCGAGTACATGGTCGAGGCCCACTGCGCCGACGCCCTGGTCTGCATCTCCAACTGCGACAAGATCACCCCGGGCATGCTGATGGCGGCCCTGCGGCTGAACATCCCGACGGTCTTCGTCTCCGGCGGACCGATGGAGTCCGGCCGGGCCACGCTGGTCGACGGCACGGTCCGCACCCTCGACCTGGTCGACGCGATCTCCGACGCCGTCAACGACAAGATCTCCGACGAGGACATCCTCCGCATCGAGGAGAACGCCTGCCCCACCTGCGGCAGCTGTTCCGGCATGTTCACCGCCAACTCGATGAACTGCCTGACCGAGGCGATCGGCCTCTCCCTGCCCGGCAACGGCTCGGTCCTCGCCACCCACACCGCCCGTCGCGCCCTGTACGAGAACGCGGCCCGCACGGTCATGGACCTCACCCGCCGCTACTACGAGCAGGACGACGACACCGTCCTGCCCCTCAACATCGCCACCTTCCAGGCCTTCGAGAACGCCATGGCCCTGGACATCGCGATGGGCGGCTCCACCAACACGATCCTGCACCTGCTGGCCGCCGCCCAGGAGGCCGGCGTCCCCTTCGGCCTGGAGCAGATCGACGCCGTCTCCCGCCGCGTCCCCTGCCTCGCCAAGGTCGCGCCCAACGTCGCGAAGAACCGCACGTACTACATGGAGGACGTGCACCGCGCCGGCGGCATCCCGGCCCTGCTCGGCGAGCTGCACCGCGCGGGCCTGCTCAACGAGGACGTGCACGCGGTCCACAGCCCCTCCCTGTCGGACTGGATGAAGACCTGGGACGTCCGCGGCGGCTCCCCGTCCCCGGAGGCCGTCGAACTGTGGCACGCGGCCCCCGGCTGCGTCCGCTCCGCCGAGGCCTTCTCCCAGTCCGAGCGCTGGGAGTCGCTGGACGACGACGCCGAGGGCGGCTGCATCCGCAGCGTCGAGCACGCGTACTCCCAGGACGGCGGCCTCGCGGTCCTCAGGGGGAACCTGGCCGTCGACGGCTGCGTGGTCAAGACGGCCGGCGTCGACGAGTCGATCTGGACCTTCGAGGGACCGGCCGTGGTCTGCGAGTCCCAGGAGGAGGCCGTCCAGCGGATCCTCACCCAGGAGGTCAAGGACGGCGACGTCGTCGTCATCCGCTACGAGGGCCCCAAGGGCGGACCCGGCATGCAGGAGATGCTCTACCCGACCTCGTACCTGAAGGGCCGCGGCCTGGGCAAGACCTGCGCCCTGATCACCGACGGCCGCTTCTCCGGCGGCACCTCCGGCCTCTCCATCGGCCACGCCTCCCCCGAAGCGGCCTCCGGCGGCACCATCGCCCTGGTCCGGGACGGCGACCGCATCCGCATCGACATCCCGAACCGCACGATCGAGCTGCTGGTCGACGAGCCGGAACTGACCCGGCGCGAGGAGGCCCTCGGCGGCGTGTACGCCCCGCGGAACCGCGACCGCAAGGTCTCCGCGGCGCTGCGCGCCTACGCGGCGATGGCGACCAGCGCGGACAAGGGCGCGGTGCGGGACGTGAGCCGACTGGGCTGACCGGGCCCGCACGGGGCTGACCTGGTTCGCACGGACGAAGGGGCCGCTTCCCCGAGGCGGCCTCTTTCGTATGTCACCAGGCCGACGGGTCGCTTCTGTCCAGGGCGAGGACGGTCCCGTCCGGTGCGGTGGAACAGATTCGGTCGCCGAAGACGACCGGCGTGGGCGGCGCCCCCGTGATCCGGGCGGAGTTCCCGCCCAGCCGGGCTTCGGTCTGCCCGACCAGCCGGCCCTCGGCGGTGTCGGCGGCGAGCAGCCGCCCGTCACCGGAGCTGAAGTACACCCGCTTGCCATCGGTGACAGGCGCCGACGCCCGGCTCACGGAGGTCTCCAGCCGCCACAGCTGCTTGCCCGCGTCCATGTCGACGGCGAGCAGGGAACCTCCGACACCCAGGAGATAGACGAAGCGCCCCCGCACGGTCGCCTGAGCGTCGTCGAGCGTGAGCGGCAACCTCACTCGGCGCGTCTCCTTGGAGGCGGGTGTGTACCGGACGACTTCCTTCGCCCCTCCGTAGACGCTGTCGACGGAGAGGAGGAACACTGATCCGCTCTGGGCGCCGAACGGCTTCAGCATCCCCTTGAGCCGTGCCTCCCACCGCATGTGCCCCGTGCGGGGATCCACCGCGGTGAGCCGCGTGCTCGAGCCGTCGTCGGAGGTACGGGCCGCGTAGGCCAGGGAATCGCCGGGGAACGACAGAAACGTCGGCACACCCCGCCCGGGGAACCTGCGCTCCCACTGAGTGTCGCCGGTCGCCGCGTCCACACCGGTGACCGTTCCGTCGTCGCTCGTGAGCAGGGCGGTGCCACCCGCGTAATGGATCGTCGTGTCGCGGGACAGGCGCCGCTCCCAGACCTCCTTGCCCGAGTCCGCGGCGAGAGCCGCGAGGCGTGACCCGCCGCTCGTGTAGGGCTGAACGAGCCGCGCGGAGACCACGGGGGGCGCGCTCGTGGTGTTCCCGGTGACGGAGTGCCGCCACAACACCGTGCCATCGGTGGGGGACACGGCGAACACCACTCCGGGCTGGGCACAGAGCAACCTTCCCGCGCCGTAGGAGCATTGCGGAGCGCCCCGGTCCGCCCCGACCGGATCGGCCGCCCAGGTGGCGGGGGCCGTCGGAGCCGTTCGCGAACTCCCGGTCGGTGACGTGTGCGGGGTGCCGCCGAACAGCGGTACCGAGGCGACGGCGCCGAGCACCGCCAGGCCAAGCGCCGCGGCGGCCGCGGCCACCGGCCGCTTCCCCCAGCGGCGGCGTCTCCCGGCCGGCTCGGCACCGGCCTTCGACGCCGGGTGATCCTCACCGGTCCGCTGCGCCGGTATGAACGCCTGGGTGTCGTACGAGGCGGCCACCGACCGCAGCTCCCGCATCAACTCGTCCGGCGTGGGCCGCTCCTCGGGCTCCTTGGCAAGGCAGCGCAGCACCAGCGGAGCCAGACTCTCCGGCACCCCGGTCAGATCCGGCTCGTCGTGCACGACCTGATAGGCGACGACGTACGGGCTGTCGGAGTCGAACGGCCCCCGCCCGGTCGCCGCGTGCACCAACACCGACCCGAGGGCGAAGATGTCGGCCGCCGCACCCACTTCGCGCGGCCGCCGGAACTGCTCGGGCGCCATGAACGGCGGCGTGCCGATCAACTTCCCGGTCTCGGTCCGCAGTTCGCTGTCCTTCGGGCGGGAGATGCCGAAGTCGATGACCTTCGGCCCGTCCTCGGCGAGCAGCACGTTGCTCGGCTTGAGGTCCCGGTGCACCACGCCCACCCGGTGGATGTCGCGCAGCGCCTCCGCGAGCCCGGCCATGAGGCGGCGCAACTGCTCGGGCGTCATGGGCCCGTTCCGCTTGACCTGTTCGGACAGGGTCGGACCGGGAATGAACAGCGTGGCCATCCAGGGCCGTTCGGCCTCCGGATCGGCGTCGACCACGGGCGCGGTGAAGGCGCCGCTCACCCTCCGGGCGGCGGCCACCTCCTGCCGGAACCGGCCTCTGAACTCCGGGTCTCTCGCGAATTCCGCGTGTACGACCTTCACCGCGAGCTTCAACCCGGAGGTGCTGCGGGCGAGATGCACGACCCCCATGCCACCGGAGCCCAGAGACGACTCCAGGTGGTACTGACCGGCGTACGCGGGAAGTTCCGCTTCCGCGCCCGCTCCGATGTTGCGCTGTGGCGCCATGGACCACCCCCGTGCTGTTCGTCCGTGCGCGCGACGCACGGAGCCTAGTCGATGACTCGTACGAGACAGAGGCGGCTTGCTAGCCTCCGCGTGCGAATTGCGCACAGGCGTTTCGTATCGGGTTTCACGGGAATCAACGTGCCCCATGACAGTCATGGGGTGACGGGGGGAGGCATTCGATGTCTGTCGAGCGCATCGAAGCGGACGGCACCAACGACGCGACGGCCGCGGTCGTCGCGGAGGCTCTGCGTTACTACTCGGTCGCCCCGGGCGTGCGCCTTAACGTCCGCAGCGGGCCCGGCACGAGCTACAACCTCGTGCGTGTCCTGCCCGAGGGCGCCGAGGTCCACGTCTACTGCCAGTCACCGGGCACCACCATCACCGGTCCGTACGGGACCTCCAACATCTGGGACAACATCAGCAACGGCGAGTACGTCTCGGACGCCTACGTGCACACCGGCAGCGACGGGTACATCGCGCCTCGCTGCGGCTGACACCGACGAAAGGCACAGCCACACATGACATCCCGCAGACGCGCATCCGTCCTGCTCGGCGGAGCCGCCGGGGCCTTCCTCATGGTGATGGGGGCGGCCGCCACGGCGGACGCGGCGACCGAGTCGCGATCTTCTGCCAGGCCCCGGGCACGACGGTGACAGGCCCGTACGGCAC
Source organism: Streptomyces sp. IBSBF 3136 (assembly GCF_036815105.1). Taxonomy (NCBI): domain Bacteria; kingdom Bacillati; phylum Actinomycetota; class Actinomycetes; order Kitasatosporales; family Streptomycetaceae; genus Streptomyces; species Streptomyces sp. IBSBF 3136. The sequence continues at coordinate 221 of NZ_JAJSZC010000279.1, read as the reverse complement.
CACGAAGATCTGGGACAACATCGACAACGGCGAGTACGTCTCCGACGCCTACGTGCACACCGGCAGCGACGGCTACGTCGCCTCCCGCTGCTCCCTCTGACCCCACCCCGGAGCCCGCCGCCGCCCGGAGCCATAATCGTCCCGTGAGCGACGAAACCGGCACCCCGGCCACCCCGGCGGGCCGCGTACCCGTGGTCGTGGTCCACCCAGGAGATGCCGAA
>NZ_JAJSZC010000278.1:0-8732 GCF_036815105.1 Streptomyces sp. IBSBF 3136 | reverse complement strand
CACTCCCGCCCGCCCTCGTCCTCGGCCCCGTCCACCACCGCGTCACCACGTGGGCGCGCACCCGGCACGGCAGCACCCGCGGCCACCTGATCGCCATCCTCGACTCCGCCCGCTACCTCGCGCTCCTCGACAGCCTGGACGCGCTGCTGGCCACCCCGCCGCTGCGTGCCAAGGCCGCGGCGAAACCCGGGAAGGCGCTCGCCAAGGCCGTACGCAAGGACTTCGCCAAGGTCTCCCGGCTGACCACCGGGGCACTCGACCTGCCACCGGGCGAGCAGCGCGACCTCGCCCTGCACGAGGCCCGCAAGAAGGCCAAGCGCACCCGCTACGCGGCCGAGGCCGTCACCCCGGCCCTCGGCGGCCCCGCCCGCGCCCTGACCAAGTCCATGAAGTCCCTGACCAGCCTCCTGGGCGACCACCAGGACAGCGTCATGGCCCGCCGCACCCTGCGCGAGCTGTCCGCCGTGGCCCACGCCGCGGGGGAGAACGCCTTCACCTACGGGCTGCTGCACGGCCGGGAGGAGGCCCGCGCGGAGGCGGTGGAGACGAAGCTGCCGGGGCTCTGGCGGGAGATCACGTCCAGGGGGTCCGTCTGAGCGTACGAGTCAGGGCGCCGGGCGGGTTAGTCTGAATGGTCACCCCTGTCAGCTCATGAAGGTTCGCGAGATGCCTGTCGAGTCGGTTTTTCCGCAGCTCGAAGCTCTGCTCCCCCACGTGCAGAAGCCGATCCAGTACGTCGGCGGTGAGCTCAACTCCACCGTCAAGGACTGGGACGAGTGCGACGTCCGCTGGGCGCTCATGTACCCGGACGCCTACGAGGTCGGTCTGCCCAACCAGGGCGTCATGATCCTCTACGAGGTACTCAACGAGCGGGAGGGCGTCCTCGCCGAGCGCACGTACAGCGTGTGGCCGGACCTGGAGGCGCTGATGCGCGAGCACCGGGTCCCGCAGTTCACGGTGGACAGCCACCGCCCGGTGAAGGCCTTCGACGTGTTCGGCCTGTCCTTCTCCACGGAGCTGGGCTACACCAACATGCTCACGGCCCTGGACCTCGCGGGCATCCCGCTGGAGTCGAAGGACCGCACCGTCGACGACCCGATCGTCCTGGCCGGCGGCCACGCGGCCTTCAACCCGGAGCCGATCGCCGACTTCATCGACGCGGCGATCATCGGCGACGGTGAGCAGGCCGTGCTCGACATGACGCGGATCATCCGCGAGTGGAAGGCGGAGGGCCGCCCCGGCGGCCGCGAGGAGGTCCTGCTCCGCCTGGCCAAGACCGGCGCGGTGTACATCCCGGCGTTCTACGACGTCGAGTACCTGGCCGACGGCCGGATCGCCCGCGTCGTCCCCAACCGTTCCGGTGTCCCGTGGCGCGTCTCCAAGCACACGGTCATGGACCTGGACGAGTGGCCCTACCCCAAGCAGCCCCTGGTCCCGCTCGCCGAGACGGTCCACGAGCGCATGTCGGTCGAGATCTTCCGCGGCTGCACCCGCGGCTGCCGCTTCTGCCAGGCCGGCATGATCACCCGTCCGGTGCGCGAGCGCTCGATCACCGGCATCGGCGAGATGGTCGACAAGGGCCTGAAGGCCACGGGATTCGAGGAGGTCGGCCTGCTCTCCCTCTCCTCCGCCGACCACTCGGAGATCGGCGACATCGCCAAGGGCCTGGCGGACCGCTACGAGGAAGACAAGATCGGCCTCTCGCTGCCCTCCACCCGTGTCGACGCCTTCAACGTCGACCTGGCCAACGAGCTGACCCGCAACGGCCGCCGCTCCGGTCTGACCTTCGCCCCCGAGGGCGGCTCCGAGCGCATGCGCAAGGTCATCAACAAGATGGTCTCGGAAGAGGACCTGATCCGAACGGTCTCGACGGCCTACGGCAACGGCTGGCGCCAGGTGAAGCTGTACTTCATGTGCGGCCTGCCGACCGAGACCGACGACGACGTCCTGCAGATCGCCGACATGGCGACCCACGTCATCCAGAAGGGCCGCGAGGTCTCGGGCTCGAACGACATCCGCTGCACGGTCTCCATCGGCGGCTTCGTCCCCAAGCCCCACACCCCCTTCCAGTGGGCGCCCCAGCTCTCCGCCGAGGAGACGGACGCCCGTCTGGCGAAGCTGCGGGACAAGATCCGCGGCGACAAGAAGTACGGCCGCTCGATCGGCTTCCGCTACCACGACGGCAAGCCCGGCATCGTCGAGGGCCTGCTCTCCCGCGGCGACCGCCGCATCGGCGCGGTCATCCGCGCGGTCTACGACGACGGCGGCCGCTTCGACGGCTGGCGCGAGCACTTCTCCTACGACCGCTGGATGAGTTGCGCCGACAAGGCCCTCGCCGACTTCGGCGTCGACGTCGACTGGTACACCACCCGCGAGCGCACCTACGAGGAGGTCCTCCCGTGGGACCACCTCGACTCGGGCCTGGACAAGGACTGGCTCTGGGAGGACTGGCAGGACGCCCTCGACGAGACGGAGGTCGAGGACTGCCGCTGGACGCCGTGCTTCGACTGCGGGGTGTGCCCTCAGATGGACACATCCATCCAAATCGGCCCCACGGGCAAGAAGTTGCTGCCCCTGACGGTCAAGAACGCGGGTCCGACGCCGACTGCGAGTGGTCACGCGCACTGAGGTGGGCGAGGCACTCGATCGGGTGATGGAGGCGTTGGCGGGGGTGAGTGAGGACGAGGTGGCCGCCGCGTTGGCTGCGGCCGGCACTTCGTTCCCTTGCCCGTCGGCGGCGCCATCGTCAAGGACGCCTTACGTCGTTTCCGAGAAAGTCTCTTGCCATCACGCGCGGAACCACATGGGTCCGTGAGCCCTCTCCGTGGTCAGGAAGAGGGCTCCTCGGCGTTCGGTGAGAAGTCAGTCCTGGCGAGCCCCGACGGCCCGGGATCAAGCACCTGTTCCGGATCAGACCTCGGGAGTCTCAGTCCCGGCGGATGAGTTCCGGATCGACGCGGCGGCCCACCAGTGGCAGCGTGCCCAGTGTCGCGATGACGATGACGCCCAGGGCAGCGCCCGCCAGTACGGGGATCCCGGCGATGTCCCAGAACACCTCACCGCCCCCGGTGACGAGATAACTGGACTCGGCGAGCTTGCCGCTCACCAGGGCCAGCACGAGGCCGATGGCGAGCGGCAGCACCACCTGGATGCTCTGCACCGCGCGCAGAGTGCGCGCCCGCGCCCCGATCAGCGTGATCGCTGTGACCTGGGCGCGGCGTTCGACGGCCCGGTCCGAGACGGCGACCAGGAAGGCGGCGACACCGATCACCAACCCCATGATCATGCCGAGGACCAGCAGGGTCTCGATGACCGCGATCTGCGACAGACTGTCGACGTTGACGCCGACCGGTTCGACGGAGACGGTCGGCGCGACACCGCCGATGCCGTCCAGCACCTTGCGGACCACGTGCGGATCGGAGTCGCTGTCGAGGATGAGCGAGCCCGACTGCGGCCGGGCGTGCGCGGGCAGCGCGGATGGCGGGACAATCACGGACGCGTCGCCGACCGCGGACGGGTCGTACGGGCGCATGACGACCCTCGCGGACGGGATGGTCAAGGTCACCGAGACCGGATGCCGCCCGGACCGCAGCCGGAAGGGGAAAGACGCGCCGGGGTGGATGCCCGGGTCGGTGGCACTGTTGGGGTTGACCAGCCGCATGACCCGGCCGTCCCTGCAGCCTTCGGCCCGCCGCACCAGCCGCGTCAGGTCGGCGCAGGTGGCGACCAGCGCCGTGGCCTGGGGCGGGATGCCGGAGGGCCCGGGCTTGGTCCAGGAGACCATCGTCCGGGCGTGGGCGCGGACACCCGGCACCTCGGTGAGTTGCTTCTGCTGCCGGTCGGAGAGCGCCGAAAGTGGCATGGAGTAGTCCTGGACGGGATTGTTCGGCTTGCTGACCTGCTCGAACTCGATCAACACGCCCTGCGCGAGGGACGCCGCGTACACCAGCAGGACCAGGCCGGTGACCACCCGCATGGTGCTGCCGGGCTCGACCTCGTTGCGGCGCATGGCCAGGTTCAGCGCCAGGGACCGGGTGGTGCCGGCCACCTTGCGGGCCAGGAGGTACGACAGCCACGGCAGAGTCAGTACCAGCCCCGAGCCGGTCAGCAGGACCCCGCCCACCACGAGGACCGCGAAGAGGCCGTCGCTCGTGGCTGGGTGGTCGGTGAGGCCGGTCGCGCAGAAGCCCGTGACGATGCCAAGGCCGGTGACCAGCAGGAGGCCGCCCCACTTCGTGGGGGGCTTGGGTACGGCCGTGCGCCGTACCGCCAGAGGATTGGCGGCGGCGGTGCGCGCGCTCGCTCGACCGACGAACCAGGCGAGTGCCGGGCAGCCGAGAAGGCATACGGCGACGGTGGTCCAGGACAGGGCGCCGTCGGCCGGGTACCAGCGCAGCGCGGGCAGGCCGGAGCGGGCCATCACCTGGTTGAGAATCCCGTACTCGCCGAGCCCGAGGAGGGCGCCGAGCAGCGCCGCGGCCACGGTCTCGGCGGCGTTGACGCGCTGCGTGCCCTTGGTGCTGAGGCCCAGCAGGCGCAGCGCGGCCAGGCGGCGGGTGCGGCTGGCGGCGGAGAGCCGGGCGCACACCGACAGGAAGACGGCCAGGGGAAGCAGGACCAGGGTGGCAAGGGCGAAGCGGAGGTTGGTGAGGGTGGACGGCTCGACGACGGGGGTGGGGGCGTAGGAGTAGCCGAAGGACTGCAGCGCCCCGGTGTCCGCGTCGCCGGCGATCTCCTTCCGGGACGTCCCCACATAGGCGTACAGCTCGTCCGGGTCAGCGAGACCCGCAGGGCCGATGCGGCCCTTCTCCCGACCGGGCAGCAGACCCTTGAGGGCGGGCTCCGCATGCAGCAGTTCGTGCAGGCGCGGAGACAGGTACAGTTCGCCGGGTCCTGGGAGTGCGTCCAGGCCGGGCGGCGGTTGTTGCGTGGCCTTGGTTCCGCGGGCGACGAACACCCGGGTGAACGGCTTGGAGCCGTGCGGATCCCTGCGCTCCAGGACGAGCGCCGAGCCCGTGCGCGCCTTGCCCGCCGACGTCGTCTGCGGTTCCCGGGCCGCGGCCCGGGCGTCGTGCGCGTCCAGGATGGCCGGGATCGTCAGCACGAGGGCGAGGCAGCACACACCGAGGGAACCGCCCGCCGCCATGAGGAAGAAACGGATGCGGCTGCCGCGCCCGGAGCCGAACAGCAGGCGCAGGCCGAGCATGAACTCCCTCACGCGCCACCCCGCGGGGAGAGAACTCCGTCGGCCATGGTGTAGTGGCTGTCGGCCCGCGCGGCGACGGCCGGATCGTGCGTCACCAGGACCACGGCCGTGCCCTGGGAGCGCGCCAGGCTGAGGAACTCGTGCAGTACGGCGGCGGCGTTGGCGCTGTCCAGCGACCCGGTGGGTTCGTCGGCGAAGACGACCGCCGGACGGTGTACCAGGGCGCGGGCCACCGCGACGCGCTGACTCTGGCCGCCCGACACCTGCGAAGGCCGCCGCTCGCGCAGGTCCGCCAGGCCGAGCCGCTCCAGTACCCGGCCGGCCGCCGCAAGGGCGGACTTCTTGCCCTGCCCGCTCAGGCGCAGCGGCAGCGCGGCGTTCTCCTCGACGGTCAGCTCGGGCAGCAGTTCCCCGTACTGGAAGACGAAGCCGAAACGCTCCCGGCGCAGCGCGCTCATCTCCTCGTCGGTGAGGCCACCGAGTACGCGCCCTTCGAAGCGCACCTGTCCCCGCGTGGGGGGCAGCACACCAGCCAGGCAGTACAACAGTGAAGACTTGCCCGAGCCGCTCTGCCCGGTGATGGCCGCCACCTCGCCGGGCGCGACGTGGAGATGGGCGTCGCGCACGGCCGGCTGGCTGCCGTAGGAGAGGTCTACTCCGACGGCGGAGAGGATGGGTGAGGTAGTGATGGTTTCCCCCAGGAAAGGGCTGGGGGCCCAGGTGTGACACCTGGGCCCGAAGCGAACCGACCTGCCGGCTACGGCCGCTTGTAGTGCTTGGTCACCGAGCAGTTGTCGGGGTGGAGCGAGCCCCTGTCCCGGCAGACGCGTATGTAGGCGTTGACGGTGTAGCGCTCGGCGCCGTCCCAGTTGTAGTAGTCGAGCGGAACCGTCTTCTTCTGCTTGCCGTCATACCGGCTCCAGTCGTAGCCCTCGACCTTCACCTGCATGTACACGTTGTGCCCATCACCGCTGTCGGTGTCCTGGAGATTGCCCTTCCACTCGAAGGCACCGTGGTGCTGGCTGGCCGGCTTTCTCCCGTTTTTTGTTCTGTTGTGGCCCCTGGTGGTCTGATCAGGGGCGGGGAGATGCTAGTAACTGTGATCGACAGGGGCAGCGCATATATGCAGGGTATGGTCGTCTTTGGTGCAGTATTTCCGGTGAGGCTTTGTCTTCCTGTTGCCCGCCGTTGAGCGGAATCTGAGGATCCGTAAGTTGTCGTCGGTGGACGTGGTGGGTAAACGGCCGAGACGAGAATGGGCGAGCACCTGTAGAGCTTGGCGGCAGGCTGGGGGTGGCCCCTCGCCCTGGACAACGCTGTGGAGCAGGCCGGGCGGCGGCCGGGGCACCGGGGGCAGATGTCGGCCTGCTGGTGTATGTCCTCAGATGGACACTTCCATCCAAACCGGCCCCACGGGCAAGAAGTTGCTGCCCCTGACGGTCAAGAACGCCGGCCCGGCGCCCGCCGCGAGCGGGCACAGCCACTGAGCCGATCGAAGCCGCACGGCCCTGAGCCCCTTCCCGTCCGGGAGGGGGCTCTCGGCGTGGTGGGTCAGGCGGGGGTGTCGGCGTCCTGCTCCGCTGCCGCCGGGTCCATCCACATGACCTGCCAGCCGTGGCCGTCGAGGTCGTAGAAGCTGCGTGCGTACATGAAGCCGTGGTCCTCGGCGCCGTCCGCCTCGGTGCCGCCCGCCGCGAGCGCGGTGGCGCTGACCGAGTCGACCTCCTCGCGGGACGACACGCTGAAGCAGTAGAGCGCCAGCGTGTGCGTGGCGGGATCGGCCATCGGCAGCTTCGCGAACTCCGCGAACTTCTCCCGGCTGAGCAGCATGACGAAGGCGTCCTCGCCCACCAGCATGCAGGCGGCGCTCTCGTCGCTGAACAGCGGGTTGAAGCCGAACCCGAGCTTGGCGAAGAACGCCTTGCTGCGCTCCAGGTCCGCCACGGGCATGTTCACGAACAGCATGCGGCCGGGGTGTGCGGGCTTGGTCATGGTGGGTCTCCCGTGGGTGGCTCGATGGCGTACGTCCTGTGGACCGGCCCGGGCGGCGAAACTCATCGCCCGTCGTCCGATGGACACCCCGCATCCGCACAAGAGCCCCCTTCCCGAACGGAAGGGGGCTCCGTGCGACCGGGCGGGTGTCAGCCGCCCTGCTCCACCTCCAGATGGATCGGGCCGCGCAGCAGGGGGCTGCGGCGGTACGGCGGGGGGTCGGTGACCAACCGGGGCCGGTCGAGGCGGCGTACCAGTTCGGTCAGGGCGATCTGGGTCTCGCGGCGTGCCAGCGGGCTGCCGAAGCAGTTGTGGATGCCGCTGCCGAAGCCCAGGTGCTGGTTGTCCCGCCGGTCGGGGACGAAGCGGTCCGCGTCGTGGAAGCGGTCGGGGTCGCGGCTGCCCGAGGCGAGCATGAGCATGACCTGGGCGCCCTTGGGGATGACGGTGTCGGCGACGGTGATGTCGCTGTAGGCCGCCCGCCAGGGAATGATGTGCACGGGCGGCTCGTAGCGCAGCAGCTCCTCGACCAGCGGCACGACCAGGTCCGGGTCCTCGCGCAGGCGGCGCAGCACGTCCGGGTGGCGCAGCAGCGTCAGCATGCCGTTGGTGATGAGGTTGACCGTGGTCTCGTGGCCGGCGATCAGCAGCAGGTTGGCGGTGGCGACGATCTGCTCGTCGGTCATCCGTCCGTCCGGCCCGTCGTCGTTGGCCATCCGTGTCAGCAGGTCCTCGCCCGGCCTGCCGTGGCGTTGCTCCAGCAGTCCGGCCAGGTACTGCCGCAGGTCCTTGGTGGCCTGCTTGCCGTTCTCGAGCTTCTCCACCGGGTCGGTCCGGGGGTCGTAGCCGGCCGCGTCGATGATGTCGTTCACCCACAGGTGGAATCTCGGTTCGTCCTCGCGGGGCACGCCGAGCAGGTGGCAGATCACGGCGACGGGGAACGGGTAGGCGAAGTCGTCGACGATGTCGATCCGTTCCTTGTCCGCCAGGTCGTCGATCAGCCCGTCCACGGTGGTGGCCAGGTCGGGTTCGAGTCCGGTCACCAGGTCGGGGGTGTGCGGGGGGCCGAAGTGGCGCATCGCCATGCGCCGCAGGCGGTCGTGCTCGGGCGGGTCCAGGTGGATGAACGAGGGGGTGCGTTCCTCGAACGAGGGCATGGGCCGCGCCAGGTTGCGGAGGTCGGAGCTGATGTGCGGGTTGTGCAGCAGGTCGGCGATCTCGCGGTAGGTGCTGACGACGTAGCCGCCGTCCTGCTGCCGGGCCACCGGTGTCTCGCGCAGTTCGGCGTACAGCGGGTAGGGGTCGGCCCGGGAGGAGTAGTCGAGGATCCGGCGCAGCGTGTCGGTTGTCGTCTCGGTCGTGGTCATCGCGCTGTCCCTCCTACCGGTGGTGCTGCTGCGCGGCCGTGACCCGTCGTTCGCCCGGGTCGTGGCCGGTGACGACCACGGTGGCGCCCTGGGCGAGCAGTTGGGGTCCGGGGAAGTCGACGGGTACCGGCTTCATGTCGAGCGGCTGGTCGGGTGTGGGGGAGGGC
>NZ_JAJSZC010000277.1:0-8748 GCF_036815105.1 Streptomyces sp. IBSBF 3136 | reverse complement strand
GGCCGGGGGGGGGGGGGGTTCAACGCCCCCCCCCGCGGGGGGCCCGGGGGGGGGCCCCCCCCCCCCCCCCCGCTTTTTTGATGGCATGTCAGGGCATGTCACCCGTTCCGGCTCAGGCCTTGCGGGCCCGGGTCGCCTTCTTCGCCGGTGCCGCCTTCTTCGTGACCGCGGCGGCCTTGCCGACCGTCTTGCCGTCGGCCTTGGCCGTCACCGTCTTCTTCGCCGTCGACCTCGCCGCGGCGGTCTTCCGGGCCGCCGTGCCGCGCGACGCCTTCACCGGCTGCGCGTCGCTGATGCGGTCGGCACCGAGGACGTCGCGCAGGAACTTGCCGGTGTGGCTGGCCGGAACACCGGCGACCTCCTCGGGCGTGCCCTCGGCGACCACGAGGCCACCGCCGGCGCCGCCCTCCGGACCCATGTCGACGAGCCAGTCGGCGGTCTTGATCACGTCGAGGTTGTGCTCGATGACGATGACCGTGTTGCCCTTGTCGACCAGGCCGGAGAGGACCGTCAGCAGCTTGCTGATGTCCTCGAAGTGCAGGCCGGTGGTCGGCTCGTCCAGGACGTAGACCGTCCGGCCGGTGGAGCGCTTCTGCAGTTCGCTGGCGAGCTTCACACGCTGCGCCTCGCCACCGGACAGGGTGGTCGCGGACTGGCCGAGCCGCACGTACCCGAGGCCGACGTCCTTCAGCGTCCTCAGGTGCCGGGAGATGGCCGGGACCGCCTCGAAGAAGTCGGTGGCCTCCTCGATCGGCATGTTCAGCACGTCGGCGATGGACTTGCCCTTGTAGTGGACGTCCAGGGTCTCCCGGTTGTACCGGGCGCCGTGGCAGACCTCGCACGGGACGTAGACGTCCGGCAGGAAGTTCATCTCGATCTTGATCGTGCCGTCACCCGCGCAGTTCTCGCAGCGGCCGCCCTTGACGTTGAAGGAGAAGCGTCCGGGCAGGTAGCCGCGGACCTTCGCCTCGGTGGTCTCGGCGAACAGCTTGCGGATGTGGTCGAAGACGCCGGTGTAGGTCGCCGGGTTGGACCGCGGGGTGCGGCCGATCGGCGACTGGTCGACGTGCACGACCTTGTCCACGAGGTCGTCGCCGTCCACGCGCGTGTGCCGTCCGGGGACGTTGCGCGCGCCGTTCAGCTCACGGGCCAGGTGCGTGTAGAGAATGTCGTTGACCAGCGTCGACTTGCCGGATCCGGACACGCCCGTGACGGCGGTGAACACGCCGAGCGGGAAGGACACGTCGATGTCCTGGAGGTTGTTCTCCCGGGCGCCGTGCACGGTGAGCTGCCGGGACGGGTCGCGGGGGCGGCGGACGTCCGGGAGCGGGATGGCCTTGCGGCCCGAGAGGTACTGGCCGGTCTGCGACTCGGTGTTGGCCAGCAGTTCCTTCAGGGAGCCGCTGTGCACGACCTTGCCGCCGTGCTCACCGGCGCCGGGGCCGATGTCCACGATCCAGTCGGCGACCTTGATCGTGTCCTCGTCGTGCTCCACGACGATGAGCGTGTTGCCCATGTCGCGCAGCCGGACCAGGGTCTCGATCAGCCGGTGGTTGTCGCGCTGGTGCAGGCCGATGGACGGCTCGTCGAGGACGTACAGGACGCCTACGAGGCCGGAGCCGATCTGGGTGGCCAGGCGGATGCGCTGGGCCTCGCCGCCGGAGAGGGTGCCGGCCGCGCGGTTGAGGGAGAGGTAGTCGAGGCCGACGTCGACGAGGAACCGCAGCCGCTCGTTGACCTCCTTCAGGACGCGCTCGGCGATCTTCTTGTCGCGCGCGTTCAGCTTCAGCTCGCCCAGGAAGTCCGCGCAGTCGCTGATCGACATCGCGGCGACCTCGGCGATCGACTTGTCCATGATCGTGACGGCCAGGACGATCGGCTTCAGGCGCGTGCCCTGGCAGGAGGGGCAGGGCACCTCGCGCATGTAGCCCTCGAAGCGCTCACGGCTGGCGTCGCTCTCGGCCTCACTGTGCCGGCGCTTCACGAAGGGCACCGCGCCCTCGAAGGGCGTGGTGTAGACGCGCTCGCGGCCGTACCGATTGCGGTAGCGGACCTCGATCTGCGTCTTGTGTCCCTGGAGCAGGGCCTTCTTCGCGCGCTGCGGCAGCCCGGCGAAGGGGATGTCGGTGCGGAAGCCGAGCGCGTCGGCGAGGGCGCCGATGAGACGGCCGAAGTAGTCCTTGGTGTGACCGTGCGACCAGGGGTGGATGGCCCCCTCGTCCAGGGACTTGTCCTCGTCCGGGACGATCAGCTCGGGGTCGACCTCCATGCGCGTGCCGATGCCGGTGCACTCGGGGCAGGCGCCGAAGGGCGAGTTGAAGGAGAAGGAGCGGGGCTCCAGCTCCTCGAAGGACAGGTCGTCGTACGGGCAGTACAGGTGCTCCGAGTACATGCGCTCGCGCTCGGGGTCGTCCTCGGGCAGGTCGACGAAGTCGAGCACGACCATGCCGCCGGACAGGCCGAGGGCGGTCTCCACGGAGTCGGTGAGGCGGCGCTTGGCGGTGTCCTTCACCGTGAGGCGGTCGATGACCACCTCGATGGTGTGCTTCTCCTGCTTCTTCAGGGTCGGCGGGTCGGACAGCTGGATGGTCTGGCCGTCGACGCGTGCGCGGGAGTAGCCCTTGGTCTGCAGGTCGGCGAAGAGGTCGACGAACTCGCCCTTGCGCTCGCGCACCAGCGGCGACAGGACCTGGAAGCGACTGCCTTCGGGCAGCTCCAGCACCTTGTCGACGATGGCCTGCGGTGACTGGCGCGAGATGGGGCGGCCGCACTCGGGGCAGTGGGGCTTGCCGACGCGTGCGAAGAGCAGGCGCAGGTAGTCGTAGACCTCGGTGATGGTGCCGACCGTGGAGCGCGGGTTGCGCGAGGTCGACTTCTGGTCGATCGAGACCGCCGGGGACAGGCCCTCGATGAAGTCGACGTCCGGCTTGTCCATCTGGCCGAGGAACTGCCGGGCGTACGAGGAGAGCGACTCGACGTACCGCCGCTGCCCCTCGGCGAAGATCGTGTCGAAGGCCAGGGAGGACTTGCCCGACCCGGACAGACCCGTGAAGACGATGAGCGAGTCACGAGGCAGGTCGAGCGAGACATTCTTCAGATTGTGCTCACGCGCGCCACGGACGATGAGACGGTCGGCCACGCCGGTCCGCACCTTTCTTGAGAGAAGTGACAGGGGCCGGGGCCCCCGTGCTTCTTCGAGACTAGGGGGAGCCACTGACAACGCCGGTCGGATTCCGGGATGCATAACAATCCCCGGCTCTCGTTCATGCCCGACGCCACTCTCGACGATATAGCACGGGCATTCGATTTACGGACGAGCTTCACCACCTTCACCCGAAGGTGTGGTGAGGCTAATGTCAGGCCCATGATTGATCACGCTCATGACCTGGCATGTGTACATGACGCGACCGAGCGGCTCCTCAGCGCTGTCGTCGAAATGGACAACGCAGCGCTCGCCGAGCCGTCACGCCTGCCGGGCTGGACCCGCGGGCACGTCCTCGCCCACCTCGCCCGCAACGCGGACGCCCTCGTGAACGTCCTCGGGGGCCGCCCCATGTACGCGAGCGCCGAGGCCCGGGACGCCGACATCGAGAGGGACGCCCCGCGCCCCCTGGACGTCCAGCTCACCGACGTGCGCGAGAGCGCGGCCCGGTTCGAGGCCACGGGGGCCGCGCCGGCGGACTGGGGGCGCACGGTGGAACTGCGCAACGGGGTCACCGACGCCGCGGCCCGGGTGCCCTTCCGGCGGTGGATCGAGGTCGAGCTGCACCACGTCGACCTGGGGATCGGCTACGAGCTGGAGGATCTTCCGGCCGAGTTCACCGAGCGTGAGATCGACTTCCTGACGCAGCGGTTCTCCGGCCACCCCGACGTCCCGGCGACCAGGGTCACGGCCTCCACGCGCGCGTGGAGCACGGGACGCGCGGCTGCCGAGCCCGAGGTCACGGTCAGCGGAAGCCCCGCGGACCTGCTCGGCTGGCTCGCCGGCCGCCGCGAGGGCGAGGCCCTGGAGGCCACCGGCGGCGCGCTGCCCGAGCTCCCGCCGCTCTAGCGCGACGACGGTCCGCCGGCGCCTTGCCGCTATAGGCTGCCGCCATGATGTACAGCGGAGAGGTCAAGGTCGGCGGACCGGCGGACGTGCACGAGCTGAAAGACCTGATGATCACCAAGATCGCGGTCGGCCCGATGGACAACAACGCCTATCTGCTGCGCTGCCGGGCCACCGACGAGCAACTGCTCATCGACGCCGCCAACGAGGCGCGGACCCTGCTCGGCATGATCGGTGACGACGGCATCGCGTCCGTCGTCACCACCCACCAGCACGGCGACCACTGGCAGGCGCTCGCCGAGGTCGTCTCCGCCACGGGCGCCCGCACCTACGCGGGCCGGGAGGACGCGCCCGGCATCCCGGTGCCCACCGACGTCCTGGTCGACGACGGCGACGTCATCAGGGTGGGCCGGGTGGAACTCACCGCTCGCCATATCGTCGGGCACACCCCGGGCTCCATCGTCCTGGTCTACGACGACCCGCACGGCCACCCGCACGTGTTCACCGGCGACTGCCTCTTCCCGGGCGGTGTCGGCAACACCCACAAGGACCCGGAGGCCTTCGCCAGCCTGATCCACGACGTCGAGACGAGGATCTTCGACGTGCTGCCGGACGAGACGTGGGTGTACCCGGGACACGGGAACGACACCACGCTGGGCACGGAACGGCCACATCTGCCGGAGTGGCACGCGCGCGGCTGGTGACAAGGGCACCCGCGCGGGCGCGGGGTACCGCGCGCCGGGCGCACACCAATGACCACGCCCGGCGCGCACTCCACCGAACGCGCCCCGTGTGAACGGTTCGCACTCGCCGGACTCGCGTGCGCGCTCCCGGCGAGCGCCGCCGGGCAGTCAACTGGTACTGGCCCCGCACAGGATGACGGCTCCTGAGCGGCAGGGCCGCCGGTCTCCAACCCCGCCCTCGACCGGCGGCCCAGGCCGGGGCAGGCCTACAACGGGCGGCGTTCACACGGCTGCAACACCGTTCCCACCATGCGGACAGTTACCCCCGTGACCTGGACAAACAGGGGGTTCGCTGCCAATCTCCCGCCATGCACCCTGCCCCTCGCGCCCTGCGCCGCGCGGTATCCGCCGCGACCATAGCCCTGCTCGCCACCACCGTCGGCTGTGCTCCGCAGCCCGAGGACAAGGCATCGGCCCCCTCGTCGGGGTCCGCCGCGAAGAGCTGCGCCCAGGGCAAGCTGGCCACCAAGACGTCCGGGAAGCTGACCATCGCGACCGACGAACCGGCCTACGAGCCCTGGTTCAAGGACGACAAGCCGGCGAACGGCAAGGGCTTCGAGTCCGCCGTCGCCTACGCCGTGGCCGAACGACTGGGCTACGGCCGCGGCGCGGTGGTCTGGCAGAGCGTCCCCTTCAACAAGGCGTTCGCGCCCGGTGTGAAGACCTTCGACTTCGACATCAACCAGGTCTCGATCAGCGCCGAGCGCAAGAAGGCCGTGGACTTCTCCTCCGGTTACTACGACGTCCGCCAGGCCGTCATCGCGCTCAAGGGCGGCAGGGCCGCCAAGGCGACGACTATCGCGGCCCTGAGGAACCTCAAGCTGGGCGCCCAGGTGGGCACCACCAGCCTCGACTACATCACCGACGTGGTGAAGCCGAAGCAGCAGGCCGCGGTGTACGCCAAGAACGACCAGGCCAAGTCCGCGCTGAAGAACGGTCAGGTCGACGCCGTCGTCACCGACCTGCCCACCGCGTTCTACATCACCTCCGCCGAGGTGACGAACGCCCGGATCGTCGGCCAGTTCGAGAACCAGGGCGCCGCGCCCGAGCAGTTCGGGCTCGTGCTCGACAAGGGCAGCGCACTGACCTCGTGCGTGAGCGGCGCCGTCGACGCCCTGCGCAAGGACGGCACCCTGGCGAAGATCGAGAAGCAGTGGCTCTCCGACGCCGTCGACGCACCGGTGCTCAAGTGACGGTCACCAAGGGCGAGTCCGCCCGGGAGGGGGCGGACGGCGAGGGCGACATGACCGGCGGCGCCGGGGACGCGGTCCCGGGCGCCGCGGACGGCTACACGCCCTCCGGGCGGCGCCTGGAGCGCGAACGCTACAAAAGGTCGCGCGCCCGCCGCGCCACGGCCGTCGCCGCGCTCTCCACCCTGGTCACCGCCGTCGTCCTCTACCTGATCGTGGTCAACGCGCCCGGCTGGCCGCGCACCGAGGAGACGTTTTTCAGCGCGCACTACGCGCGCGAGGCGCTCCCGAAAGTCCTCGACGGGCTGTGGCTGAACGTCCGCCTCCTGTTCGTCTGCGGCGCCGCCGTGCTGGTCCTCGGCATGCTCATCGCGATCGCCCGGACCCTGCGCGGCCCGGTGTTCTTCCCGCTGCGCACGCTGGCGGCGGCGTACACCGACTTCTTCCGGGGACTGCCCCTGATCATCAACCTGATGATCGTGGTCCTCGGCGTGCCCGCGCTGCGGCTGCAGGGCGTGACGGTCGACCCGGTGCTGCTGGGCGGTACGGCGCTGACGCTGACGTACTCGGCGTACGTGGCCGAGGTGTTCCGCGCCGGCATCGAGTCCGTCCACCCCTCGCAGCGCGCCGCGGCCCGCTCGCTGGGCCTGACCAACCGGCAGGCCCTGCGCTACGTGGTGCTCCCCCAGGCAGTGCGCCGTCAGGTGCCGCCCCTGCTCAACGACCTGGTGTCGCTGCAGAAGGACACCGGCCTGGTGTCGATCGGGGGCGCGATCGACGCCGTCCGCGCGGCCGACATCATCGTGGGCCGCAGTCTGAACTACACGCCGTACATCGTCGCGGGCCTGGTGTTCGTGGCGCTGACCATCCCCATGACCCGCTTCACCGACTGGGTGACGGCCAGGATGGACCGACAGCGGACCCAGGGAGGATCGCTATGAGTACGGCACCCGGCGACGACGCGGCCGTGCTGCGGATGGAGTCCGTCCGCAAGACCTTCGGGGACTCGGTCGTGCTGCGGGACGTCGACCTGGAGGTCGCCCCGCACACGGTGACCGCGCTGATCGGCGCCTCGGGCTCCGGCAAGTCCACGCTGCTGCGCTGCGCCAACCTTCTGGAGGAGATCGACGACGGCGCGATCTGGCTGGACGGCGAGGAGATCACCGACCCGCGCGCCGACCAGGACGCGGTGCGGCGGCGGATCGGAGTGGTGTTCCAGGCGTACAACCTCTTCCCGCACATGACCGTGCTGGACAACATCACCCTCGCCCCGCGCCGGGTGCACGGGGCGTCCCGCGCAGAGGCCGAGGAGCGGGCCAGGGGGCTGCTGGAGCGCCTCGGCCTGGCGGACAAGGCGGACGCCTACCCGGACCGGCTCAGCGGCGGCCAGCAGCAGCGTGCGGCGATCGTGCGGGCGCTCGCCGTGCGGCCCCGGCTGCTGTTGTTCGACGAGATCACGGCGGCGCTCGACCCCGAACTCGTGGGCGAGGTGCTGAACGTCGTCCGGGACCTCAAGGACGAGGGCATGACCATGGTGCTGGCGACGCACGAGATGGGTTTCGCCCGGGACGTCGCCGACCAGGTCTGCTTCCTGGACGGAGGGGTGGTGCTGGAACGCGGCACCGCCGAGCAGGTCTTCGGCGAGCCGCGGCAGGAGCGCACCCGGCGGTTCCTGCGGCGGATCGTGGAGGCCGGCCGCCTGTAGCCGCGCGGGGTTACGTGTCGGCCCGCGCCGCGCCCAGCAGGGCGGCGATCCGCTCCACGCCGAACACGTAGCCCTGCACCCCGCAGCCCGCGATCACGCCGTCGGCGCGCAGCGAGACGTAGCTGTGGTGCCGGAACGACTCACGCTGGTGGATGTTGGAGATGTGCACCTCAAGCACGGGCATCCCGTCGCAGGTGTTGAGCGCGTCCAGGATCGCGACCGAGGTGTGGGAGTAGGCGCCGGGGTTGATGACGATCCCGCAGTGGCCTAGGCGCGCCTCGTGGATCCAGTCGACCAGCTCGCCCTCGTGGTTGGACTGCCGGAGGTCCACCGTGCCGCCGTACGTGGCCGCCGCATCGGCGCACATCGCCTCGACGTCGGCGAGGGTGTCCTTTCCGTAGATCTCGGGCTGGCGCTGGCCGAGGAGGTTCAGGTTGGGCCCGTTGAGGATCATGATCGGGGCGTTGGCCAGGGTGCGGGGCACGGTTCCTCCGGTCCGGTCGGGGCGGCTGCGACCGCCTTGTCGGACCCGGTCTATCACGGTCCGCGCCCCCGGCCAGGGCCGGTGTCCGCCGGCCGCCTCGGCGTGCGCCGGGACCCGGTGATCGCCTCCGCACGCCCCCGTAACCCTTGATCACTTCTGGCGGTTGAGGCGGCATGCACGCTGTACGGGCCGCAAGGAGCCCTTCCATGCCGCGGCTCGCGGCCGCCTCGCTCGCGGGCACCGCGATCGAGTTCTACGACTTCTTCGTCTACGGGACCGCGGCGGCGCTGGTCCTGGGGCCGCTTTTCTTCCCGGGGTTCTCGCCGGTGGCGGGGACTCTGGCCGCGTTCGTGACGTTCGGGGTGGGGTTCGTGGCCCGGCCGCTGGGCTCGGTCCTGTTCGGGCACCTCGGGGACCGGCGCGGGCGGCGGCCGGTGCTCGTGGTCTCGCTGCTGCTGACCGGCGCCTCGACGGTCGCGGTCGGCTGTGTGCCGGCCTACGGGTCCATCGGCGTGGCCGCTCCCGTGCTGCTGCTCGTCCTGCGTTTCCTGCAGGGGCTGGGGCTCGGCGGGGAGTGG
>NZ_JAJSZC010000276.1:0-8842 GCF_036815105.1 Streptomyces sp. IBSBF 3136 | reverse complement strand
GGTCCGGGCGGGGCGGTCGGCGGGGAAGGTCCGCCGGGGCGGACGCCGGGGGTGACGTGCTCGCCGGCACGTCGGCGGGTGCCGTCGGTGAGGAGGGGCTGGTCGGGCTGGTGTCGGCTCTGGCGTTTCCCGAGCGGGTGGCCAGGCTGGACGGCGGGTCGTATCTGATGGTGTCCGGGACCCGGGCCGAGTTGTCCGAGGGGTCGGCGTTGCGCGGGGCTCCGTGGATCGTCGTCGCGGTGGCGGACCGGCCGGGCGGTAAGGGGCACGCGCGGGTGCGGCTCGGGGCCGCGGTGCCGGAGGAGGTGGCGCGGGCCGCCGCGGGGGCGTTTCTCGACGAGCGGGAAGAGGTGCGCTGGGCGGACGGGGACGTGGTGGCGCGGCGGGTGGAGCGGCTGGGGGCGATCGAGCTGGCCGTGCGGCCGCTGCGGGACGCCGATGCGGCGCTGGTGCGTGCCGCTCTGGTCGAGGGGCTGCGGCAGGAGGGACCGGGGCTGTTGCGGTGGTCGCCGGACGCCCGCGTGCTGCGGCAGCGGCTGGCGTTCCTGCGGGCGCGTCTCGGGGAGCCGTGGCCGGACGTGTCGGACGCAGCGCTGCACGCGCGCGTGGACGAGTGGCTGGAGCCGGAGCTGGGCCGCGCCCGGCGCCGGGCGGATCTCGCCCGGATCGATGCCGGTCAGGCGCTGACGCGGCTGCTGCCGTGGGCGAGCGGGGAGGCGGCGCGGCTGGACGAGCTGGCGCCGGAGCGGATCACCGTGCCGAGCGGGTCGCGGATCCGGGTGGACTACGGGGATCCGGAGCGGCCGGTTCTGGCCGTGAAGCTGCAGGAGATGTTCGGGCTGGGCCGGACGCCGGTGGTGGCGGGTGTGCCGTTGCTCGTGCATCTGCTGTCGCCCGCCGGCCGGCCGGCGGCGGTCACGGCCGACCTGGCGTCCTTCTGGGCGGACGGCTACCAGGGGGTGCGGGCGGAACTGCGCGGGCGCTATCCGAAGCATCCGTGGCCCGAGGACCCGGCGACCGCGGAGCCCACGCGGTACACGAACGCGCGGCTCAGGCGCTGACCGGTTCGGGAGCGGGTGCCTCGGTGGCCCGCGGGTCCTGGGGGCGGCGGGAGCGGGCCTCCAGGTAGAGGGAGAGCGCGAGGAGCAGGAGGCCGAGGGTGAGGGATCCCCAGGGCAGGTAGGAGGTGAGGGTGAGGACGAGGGTGCGGTTGCGCTCGACGAGGGCGACCGTGTGCTCGATGTAGTCCTCGCGCATCCTCACGTGGCCGGCGAAGGCGGTGACCTCGGCGCGGTCGCCGAGGAGGGTGCCGCCGCGCAGTTCCTCCCGGTGGATCTCCTCGCCGTAGACGGGTGCTCCGGTGACGGGTTCGACCCAGAACCTGCGGACGGTGGTGTACCAGCGGGTGGTGCCGGTCCTGGCGACGGATTCCGGGGTGATGCCCTTGACCGGCATGGTCTTGGGCATGGGGACCTTGGTCCAGGGGATGGTCTGCTCGAAGTAGTAGACGTGCAGGCCGCGGAAGGTGCGGGTGCCCCGGTAATGGATGGGGTTGGTGGTGCGGGTCTGTGCGTCGAAGTACTCGTAGTCCCGCTTCTCGGTGAGGAAGGGCCACTTGAACTCGATGCCGCGGCGTGTGACGGGGTCGCCGTCGACGCTTTCCCCGGTGGCGTGGACGGGGTCCTGGGTGTGGGCGTCGAAGATGTAGCGTTCGGGGATCCGGGAGACCATCTTGCCGTCGGGTCCCTGGACGTAGGAGAGGCTGTCCCAGACGACGACGGGTCTGCCCGCGGTCTTCTCGATGTTCTCGGCGGCTTCGACGTTGCCTTTGAGGGTCTGCACGATGGTGACCTTGGGGACTTTCCTGGCGCGCATGGTGCCGTAGTCGAGGAGGGTGGCGTCCCGGGCTTCCAGGACCATGTCCTGGTACTGGCCGGCGGGGATGCGGGCCAGGCGCGGGAAGGCGTACCAGCGCAGCAGGGGGGCGAGCGCCGCGCAGAACACGGCGCAGGCGAGCAGGACCAGGCTTGCCTTGCGGCGCATGTGCGGCTCCCTCCTGGCGGGTCGCTGCTAGGGGTGTGCGGGCACGGTCGTCAGCAGCGGCTCGGGGGATGTGCGGGCGGTCGGCGTGCCCAGGGCGGTCATGGCGAGGACGAGGGCGACGGCGAGGGCGAGGCCGGTCGCGGCGGCGAGCAGGGCGCGCATGCGGGGCCTCCCGGCGACGGTCGCTGATGGGTCGTCAGGTCGGGCACGGTAGCAACGGGCGCGTGAGAAGAGAACACGTCGGCCACGCGCGCGTGAAGAGGAGAACAGCGTCGCGCACCGGCAGGGCGCCCGGTCCGCGGGTGCGGAGCGGGCGCCCTGTGGGTGTGCGGGTCGCGGGTGCTGTGCTCGTGCGGTGCCGTGCTGTGCTGTGCGGTCAGGAGGTGGCGGACGGGCTGGGCGACGGGCTCGCCGGGGCGTCGGCCGCGGCGACCTTCAGTTCGACGGTGAGGGTGGCGCCGCCGGTGGTGGTGATGCGGAGCAGGAAGGTGCCGGTGGTGTCGTCCGCGTACAGCTTGGGCAGGGTGAGCAGGCCCTTGCCGTCGGTCTTGAGGCCGGTGAGGGTGCGTACGGGCTTGCCGTCGGCGTCCTTGAAGGAGGGGCCCTTATCGTTCTCGGTGGGGTCGTCGGCCGACTTGATCAGGGTGGCGGTGGCGGCGACCTGGTCCGCGACGGCGCCCTTGTAGGTGGCCTTCACCTGGACCTGGTCGGCGAATTCGCCGCCGGGGGTGCAGGTGAGCGGGGTGTCGCTGGTGCGGGCGAGGGTGTCGGCGGTGCGGGCGGTGACGGTGGCGGTGTAGTCGACGCCCTTGGCCTGGTGTCCGACGACGGCGGTGGTGACGGTGAAGTCGCCGGTCTTCTCGCCGGCCTGGAGGGCGGGTGCGACCGCCACGCCCTTGGCGTCGGTGGCGACGGTGGCGACGCTCTCGCCGCCGGCGAAGGTGGTGTCGGTGTCGCCGGTGATGGTGAAGCGGATCCGGACCTTGCCGACGGCCGCCCCGGCCTTGGTCTCGGCGCGGGTGCTGATCCGCCGGGCGAAGTCGTCACCGGCCCGCGCGGTGAGCTTGCCGGTGCCGGCGTCGGCCAGGTGGTCGACCGTGTCGGAGGGCGTGGGGGGCTTCGGCGGGACGGGCGGCGTGGGGTCGGGGCTCGTGGGGCCGCCGGGCGTGCCGGGCTTCTGCGGCTGGTCGGGCTTGTGCGGCTTGTGCGGCTTGTGGTGCGGCTTGTTCCGCGGCGGGTCGGTGGGTGTCGGGGTGCCGGTGGGCCGCCCGGTGTGGTCGTCGCTGCGGTGCGAGGGCACGCCGCCGGTGCCGTCGGGGACGGAGTGGCTGCCCTTGCGGTAGTAGTCCATCCAGTTCAGGACGAGGTTCAGGTAGTCCTGGGAGTTGTTGTAGCTGAGGATCGCGCTGTGCAGGCCGCCCTCGGTGGACATGTCCCAGTCGTTGCGGCACAGGTAGTGGCCCGCGGCGAGCGCGGCGTCGTAGACGTTGTTGGGGTCCGCCTTGCCGTCACCGTTGCCGTCGCGGCCGGCCCAGGCCCAGGTGGACGGGATGAACTGCATCGGTCCGACGGCCTGGTCGTAGTGGCTGTTGCCGTCGTACGCGCCGTGGTCGGTGTCCTTGATGAGCGCGAAGCCGTTGCCGTCGAGCTGCGGGCCGAGGATCCGGCCGAGGGTGGTGCCGTCGGCGTCGACGCGGCCGCCGCGGGCCTGGCCCGACTCCACCTTGCCGATGGCGGCGAGGAGTTGCCAGGGCAGGTTGCAGCCCGGCTTGCCGGCGCGCAGCTCGGCCTCGGCCTTCCGGTAGGCGTCGAGGACCGTCGCGGGGATGCCCGCTTCGGCCTCGCCCCGGGCCACGGGGGTGCCGATGGTGGGCGACGGGCTGGGGTTGGGGCTCTTGAGGGGCGGCAGGTCCGTGTAGTACGGCGAGTTGCCGGTGGCGTTGCCGTCGGTGGTCGGGTCCGGTGCGGGGGTGCTGGAGCCGGCGGCGGTGGGTCTGTCCTGGTTCACGCCGGTGGCTCCCGGTGCCTGGGACGCGGACAGTGCCGCGACCGCTGCCGCCGCCGCGGCGGTGGTCGCCGCTCCCTTGCGCAGCCGCCTGCCGAAATGCGCCGCCATAGAGTGAACCCTCCCGTGAACGCCTGTGCGTCCGTCTCCGTCCGACTGCCTCGCTCTGGTGTGACGGTTGACCCGGTGCTGTGGTTGCCCCTGAGCCGCCTTTCCATCCGTGCGATGTGTGTTCGACCCTGTGTTTCCGCAGGGCGACCCAGGTGACCCTACGACAACTTGCTTGGCGCGGGCACCCGTTCGTGCCCGGTATTCACCGGTCGGCCAACTCCCGTTGGCCTCGGGGGCCGCGGACGGCGCTCACGCATACTGGACGGCAGACGATCACCGGTGCCGGCGTCGTCCGCCGACGACCGTCCCAGGGGGTCCCGTTGCCGTTCACACTCAGCCACGCGGCCGCCGTGCTGCCCGCCGTCCGCCGGGACGGCGGCGGCCGGGGCCGGCTGGTGCCCTCGGTGCTCGTCGCGGGGTCCTTCGCGCCCGACATGCCCTTCTACGCCGCGAGTGCCGTGCCGGGCGGCATGGAGTTCGGAACGGTCACCCACTCCTTCGCCGGTGTGGCCGGTGTGGACGTGCTCATCGCCTGGACGCTGATGGCGCTGTGGCTGCTCGTGCGGGAGCCGCTGGTGGCGCTGCTGCCGCGGCACCGGCAGGGCGCGCCGGCCGCCCTGCTGCGCTGCGGTGCGCCCCGCACGCGTGTACGGCTCGCCCCGCTGGTGCGGTGGTACGTCTCCGCGGCGCTCGGGGCGCTGACCCATGTCGTGTGGGACGCGTTCACGCATCACGACCGGTGGGGTTCGCGACTGGTGCCGGCCCTCGCGCGGAACCTGGCGGGGATGCCGCTCCACACCTGGCTGCAGTACGGCACGTCCGCGCTCGCCGCCGTGGTGATCGCCGTGTTCCTGGTACGGGCGCTGCGGTGGGCGCCGGCCGGTGAGCCGCCGGCGCTGCCCGTGCTGTCCGGCCGGGACCGCTGGTGGGCCGGGGCCGTGATCGGGGGCTGCGCGCTCGCGGGGGCGGTGCAGCGTGCGGTGCGGTGGTGGGACTACTGGGGCACGTCCGCGAGCGCGTGGGACCTGGTGCCCACGCTGTGCTTCGGCACGGGCACCGGGCTGCTCCTCGGGGTGCTCGGGTACGCCGCCGGGGTCAGGTGGTGGCGTCCGGTCCGCCGTCCGGACGGTCCGGGTGTGCCGGCCTCCGCCCGCCGGGAGGGGTCGGCGGCTCGTTGAGGGTGGCGACGAAGACGGTGAGGGTGCGCCGCGGGCGGGCTCTGGGGACCAGGGTGAGCAGCAGCGCGAGGTAGGCACGGGCCAGGTCGGCCCGGGTGCGCCAGACCGGCGCCAGGCGGGTGCCTGCGGCCGGGCGGCGCCGGAGTTCCGCCACGGCTCTGCGCAGGGCCGCGGCCGGGTCGGCGGGGATGCGGGCGGTGCTTGCGCCGGCCGCGAGGGCCGGGACCGGCGAGACGGACGCGGCCGGGGCCGAGGTGCTCTGCACCCGGGCCGGGGGGCCTTCGGCCGTCAGACGGTGAAGCGTGCGTATACCCATGCCCGCAGTGTTGCGGCTGAGAGGCATGAGATGCGTTCTGACGGGGGCCACGTGAGTGAAAGCCCCTCCGGGGGTTCGGCGGGGACGGTCCTGCGGGAGTGAGCGTGGTCAGCCCTGGGGGCGGGGCGCGGTCAGGTGTGGTCAGGCAGCCGCGCGGTGTGACCCGGCCAGTGTGGTGGGGCAGCCGCGCGGTGCCGCCGACCAGTGCGGTGGGGCAGCCGCGCGGTGGCGCCCTGCCGCTGCCGCGGGCGGGCGGGGAGGTGTCCTCCGGCTGTTGCCGGACGGCACCCCCCGCCGAACCGCCGGAGGCTAGTGCGCGGCCGATTCCCAGTCCCTGCCGACACCCACCGAGACGTCCAGGGGGGCCCTCAGGGAGACCGCGTTCGCCATCTCGCGGCGGACGATCTCCTCGGTGGCCTCGCGCTCTCCGGGGGCGATCTCCAGCACGATTTCGTCATGGACCTGCAGGAGCATGCGGGACTTGAGGTCCGCCTCGCGCAGGGCCCGGTCGACGTGGAGCATGGCGATCTTGACGATGTCGGCCGCCGTGCCCTGGATCGGCGCGTTCAGGGCCATCCGCTCGGCCGCCTCCCGGCGCTGCCGGTTGTCGCTGTTGAGGTCCGGGAGGTAGCGGCGGCGGCCGAACAGCGTCGCCGTGTAGCCGGTCGCCCGCGCCTCGTCGACCGCCCGGCGCAGGTAGTCCCGCACGCCGCCGAAGCGCTCGAAGTAGGTGTCCATCAGGGCGCGCGCCTCGCCCGCCTCGATGTTCAGCTGCTGGGAGAGGCCGAAGGCGGACAGGCCGTACGCCAGGCCGTAGGACATCGCCTTGATCTTGCGGCGCATCTCCGCGTCGACGGCGTCCCGCTCGACGGAGAAGACCTGGGAGGCGACCGTGGTGTGCAGGTCCTCACCGGAGGTGAACGCCTCGATCAGGCCCTCGTCCTCGGAGAGGTGGGCCATCACCCGCAGTTCGATCTGGCTGTAGTCGGCGGTCATCAGGGACTCGAAGCCCTCGCCGACCACGAAGCCGCGGCGGATCGCCCGGCCCTCGTCGGTGCGGACCGGGATGTTCTGCAGGTTCGGGTCCGTGGACGACAGCCGGCCGGTCGCGGCCACCGTCTGGTTGAACGTGGTGTGGATACGGCCGTCGCCGGCGATCGTCTTGATCAGGCCCTCGACCGTGACCCTCAGCTTCGCCTGCTCCCGGTGGCGGAGCATGATCACCGGCAGCTCGTTGTCGGTCTGGGTGGCGAGCCAGGCCAGGGCGTCGGCGTCGGTGGTGTAGCCGGTCTTGGTCTTCTTGGTGCGGGGCAGGGCCAGCTCGCCGAAGAGGACCTCCTGGAGCTGCTTGGGCGAGCCCAGGTTGAACTCGTGCCCGGCGGCCGCGTGCGCCTCCTTCACGGCCTGCTGCACGGCGCCCGCGAACGTCTGCTCCATGGCCTCCAGGTGCGCGCGGTCGGCCGCGATGCCGTGGCGCTCCAGGCGGGCGAGCAGCGCCGAGGTGGGCAGCTCCATGTCCCGCATGAGGTCAGCGGCGCCGACCTCGCCGAGGCGGGTCTCGAAGGCCTCGCCGAGGTCGAGGACGGCACGGGCCTTGATCATCAGCGCCTCGGCCTCGGCCCCGTCGTCCGCGCCGAAGGCCAGCTGGCCGTCGGCGGCCGCCGCGGGCGCCAGCTCGCGGTGCAGGTACTCCAGGGACAGCGCGTCGAGGTCGAAGGAGCGACGGCCCGGCTTGACCAGGTAGGCGGCGAGCGCGGTGTCCATGCGTGCGCCGTCGATGTCCCAGCCGTGCTCGGCGAAGACGCGCATGGCGCCCTTGAGGTTGTGGAACACCTTGGCGCGCTCCGCGTCGGCGAGCCAGGCGGCGAACGCGTTCTCGTCGGCCTCGTCCAGCTCGGCGGGGTCGAACCAGGCGGCCGCTCCCCCGGTGGCCGCGAGGGCGATCTCGGCGACCGAGCCGGTGCCCAGTGCCCAGGTGTCGACCGTGGCCACGCCCAGCGTCCCGGTGCCGTGCTCGGCCAGCCACGGGGCCAGCTCGCCGGTACCGAGGATCGCGCCGTCCAGTTCCACGCCGTCCGCGACGACCGGGGTGACCTCGGCCTCCTCGGCGCCGGGGTCGACGGCGAAGAGGCGCTCGCGCAGCGACGGGTTGCGGATCTCCAGGGTGTCCAGGACCAGGGCCACGGCCTTGCGGTCGTACGGGGCGCGCTCCAGGTCGGGCACCGCCCGCTCCAGCTCCACCTCGCGCTCCAGCTCGGTCAGGACGCGGTTGAGCTTGACGGCCTCCAGGTGGTCGCGGAGGTTCTGCCCGGCCTTGCCCTTGACCTCCTCGACGCGCTCGACCAGCTCCGCGAACGAGCCGAACTGGTTGATCCACTTCGCCGCGGTCTTCTCGCCGACGCCGGGGATGCCCGGAAGGTTGTCGGACGGGTCGCCGCGCAGGGCCGCGAAGTCCGGGTACTGGGCGGGCGTCAATCCGTACTTCTCGAAAACCTTCTCCGGTGTGAAGCGGGTCAGCTCCGAGACGCCCTTGGTCGGGTAGAGCACGGTGGTGTGCTCGGTGACCAGCTGGAAGGAGTCGCGGTCGCCGGTGACGATCAGCACGTCGAAGCCCTCGGCCTCGGCCTGGGTGGCGAGGGTGGCGATGATGTCGTCCGCCTCGAAGCCCTCGACGGCGAAGCGCGGGGCGTGCATCGCGTCGAGCAGCTCGCCGATCAGCTCGACCTGGCCCCTGAACTCGTCGGGGGTCTTGGAGCGGTTCGCCTTGTACTCGGTGAACCGCTCGGAGCGCCAGGTCTTGCGGGAGACGTCGAAGGCGACCGCGAAGTGCGTGGGCGCCTCGTCACGCAGGGTGTTGGCCAGCATCGAGGCGAAGCCGTAGATGGCGTTCGTCGGCTGCCCCGTCGCGGTCGTGAAGTTCTCCGCGGGCAGCGCGAAGAACGCGCGGTAGGCCAGCGAGTGCCCGTCCATGAGCATCAGTCGGGGACGGGCGCCGCCGGAGGTCTTGTCGGTCTTCTTCGATGCTGTGTCTGCCACGCCCCCGATCCTGCCATGGCGCACTGACAGCCGGATCCGGGGCGGCCCCGGCAGGCCGCCCGTGCCGGGACTCGGGGCAGGAAGCCGGGCGGGACGCGGAGCCGGCCGCCCGCCCGGTTCCCGCCCACACCGCCCCACGCACCTGTCCGCGAG
>NZ_JAJSZC010000275.1:0-9160 GCF_036815105.1 Streptomyces sp. IBSBF 3136 | reverse complement strand
TCCTCGCGGTGCGGGAGCCGGACGGGGGCCCCAGAAGGCCCAGGCACGGCCGATCGCATGACGGATACACCCGGACGGAGCAGTCTCGGCGTGTCTGGAGCAGGGAAGAGGGCCCGGGCATGCCTGGCCGGGGGCGCGGGTCGTGTCCAGAGAGTCCGGGTGTGCTCGGCCGGCGCGGTTTCGCAAGCTGGTCGTGCTGGTTCGCCGTCGTGGCGGTGACGACCAGCGGCCGTGGTAGCTCAGTTTGGAGGACGGGTGTTGCTGGTGCCCACCCGGGATCGGACAATCGCGGTCTCCAGCATGGACTACCGGTATCCCACCAACCAGCAGGTGGTCATCGACGCCAACAGCCGGCTCGTCGTCGCCGTCGGCCTGCCACTGCCCAGCAGCAACCGCAACGACTGCCTCCCGATGCTCGGCGTCGCACGGCTCCACAACCTTGTTCTCAACTGATGAGCTGGTCCCGCCTCACCGAGAACTCCTCACGTCCGTCCGGCGTCATGACGCCGTGCGGCGAGGTGGAGACGGTGACCACCTCGTCGTTCTCCAGCAGTCCGTGTCCTTCAGTGACCCTGCAGGCGACGGTGACCTCCACCGGATAGGGCGAGTCCGGACCGAGCTCGTCCATGGCCACGAAGACTGGGATCTTGTCCACCAGTGACCAGCACCGTCCCGCCGCGTCCGTGAGCCGAACCTCGACCACGCCAGGCCACGGCTCGTCGTCCACCCACCGGACCGCCTCACACCGCAGCTGCAACACGAACACCCCCGCAGCAGAACAAGGTCAATAATCAGCGCCAGTATGCCGCGAGACCTCAGCTGTCTGAATGAACTCGCCCGCGCCGTCGACACGGTGGTGGGCAGACCTCAGTCGAGGAGGGTTTCGCCGATCCCGGAGCTGGGTGCGACGCCGTAGTCCTTCGAGCCGAAGACGCTGACGCCGCGGGTGCTCACTCCGTTGCTGGTGCCCCGCAGCTGCCAGAGGGCGCCGCTGCCCTGGTTGCGGTAGGGGTCCTCTTCGGGGGCCGAGACGGCGAGGTCTGCCTTGCCGCCGCCGTCGAAGTCGCCGGCTGTGATGTTCCAGATGCCGGTGGGATCCTGGTCCGACACGTCGATCCCGGCGGGGGCTTTGGTGCGGGTGAACGTGCCCGAGTACAGCCGCAGAGACGTCTGCCCGCTGACGGCGACGTCGGGGGCGGAGTCGCCGGTGAAGTCACCCACGGCGATGTCGGAGCCGAGCATGCGCCCGGAATACGACTGCCCCATGGGCAGGGCGAGGCCTCTTCGCAACGGCGAGGCGCCGCCCCACAGTACGGTCACGGAGCCGTTGTCCGACGTGCCGGCGGTGGTGTCGTCCTCCCTGCCGACCAGTAGGTCGGCGTATCCGTCGTGGTTCAGATCGCCGCTGGCGAGGCTGCTGCCGAAGAAGTCCTGGTATCCGGCCGTGCCGGGGATGCCGGTGGAGTTCTGGGTGATGTAGACGTGCTTGCCGGTCAGGCCGTGGGCGGAGCCGAAGGTGAGGAGGACGGCACCGGCGCCCTCCTTCCCGCTGATCGCCTTCTGGGGCATGCCGATGGCGAGGTCCCGGTATCCGTCGCCGTTGAAGTCGTCCGCGAGCTTGGCCGGGTCGGCCACGGCACAGTCGGCCCAGACGGCCATCAGGCCGCCGGTCAGAGAGGCGGCTACGGCCGCTGCCCGGTGCCGCTGGCTGGAGCGTTCCAACCTCGCCGTGGCCGCCGCCACCGGCGTGATGTACCTCGACGCCGCGGGGATCTCCGTCAAACCCGGCCGCGAGTACGCGGTCGCCCTCAAGGATCTGCTGCTGGACCCCGCCTGCACCGCCGGCAAGATCGCCACCCTGCTGCGGACCTGGCCCACCGCCACCTGACGCCCACCGCTGCCCGCCGCCTCCCACCTGACGCCCGCCGCCGCGGCTGATCCCGCGGCAGTCCTCGCCGTGTCCGTCTCCCGGCCCTTGGCCGTCACTGACGCGGCCGCGGCTCCAGCGCGCACGCCGGCTGCCACAACCGCGCAAGAGGGCGGCCCGCCGCCCCCTGATCCGGCCGAAGGGAGGACTTTGCAGCCCGTGTCCGCTCGGCTCCCGGGCGGGTGGGGCTGGAGTGCCTAGGCTGTCACCGCCACGGAAGGGCGGTGCCATGGATGCTGACTCCCGGACCAGGGCCGCGATCGAGGAGCATTGGCGAGCCTCGGAACGCGGGAACTCCGAAGCGGAGCACGCCATCTACGCCACGGACGCGATCCTGGACTACCCGCAGTCCGGTGAGCGGTTCCGGGGCCGGGCGGCGATCTCCGCACAACGCGGCGGGCACCCGGCCGACCGGCACTTCACGGTCCGGCGGATCACCGGTCAGGCGAATCTATGGGTGAGCGAATGCGTCATCACCTACGACGGTGTGCCCTCGTACTCGGTGAGCATCATGCAATTCGCCGGTCAACACGTGGTGCACGAGACGCAGTACTTCGCCGATCCCTTCGGCGCGCCCGCCTGGCGAGCGGAGCTCGCGGAGCCGATGCCGGGCCGGACCATCGCGAGAGCCTGATCCTCGGCCTCGCTCAGCCCGTCCGCCAAGCACCGACGCGTCGACACTTCCATGACCGGCCGCGTCTTGGGCCAACGTCTCAGGTCACCCGGGCGTCAGCGGCCGGGGCCGGTCGCGTCGCTCGCCGGATCGGCATCATCGTCTCCGCCGCGTCCTGCCCGAGGTGATCGAGGATCAGCCGGTTGACGAGAGCGGGCCTCTCCAGCGGCGCGAGGTGGGAGGCGCCGGGGACGACGGCAAGCTGCGCGTCGGAGACGGCTCGGTAGAGCGCGATCGTGTGCTCAAGCGTCACCATGTCGTCGTCGCCGGCCATCACCAGCGTCGGTGCGGTGATCCGCCCCAGGTCCTCGGTCGTCAGCGTGGGCTGGCCGCGCCACATGTCGAGGATCTTCCGTGCGACGACCGGCCAGTGCTCGGCGCCGTCCGGTGTCACCGGTTCGTACATCGCGCGGAAGAACTCCAGTTCGTCGCTGCCCTGGGCCATGGCGTCGAACATCGCCGGCTCGACGAACGCCTCACTAGCGGGACGGAAGTTGGCCCCGATCACCACCACCTTGCGGATCAGGTCCGGCCGGGCGGCGGCCACGATCAGCGCGATGATGCCCCCGTCGCTCCAGCCCACCAAATGGGCCGGGGCCCGCACGACCGCCTCCAGGAAGTCGACCGTGTCCTCGGCCATGTCCTGGTACGACAACTGCCCCGCGACATCCGGCGTGTGTCCGTGCGCACGACGTTCGGGAAGGAAGACGCGGTACGCGGCGGCCAGGTCCGCCCGCTGCGCACCCCATGTCTCGATGGTGCAGAAGCCGCCGTGCAGCAGGAGAAGGGGATCACCGCTTCCCTCGGTCTCGTACCAGGTCCGGACGCCGGGAAGATCCACGTAATCACCCATGTCCCAGACCTCTCCGGACAGTCACCCCGTTGGCCTTCACGCCATCCGACCTCGCCCTCCCGGCCAGTCTCCGTCGCGCGGTTCGACGGCGCAACGCGGACCCGGACGAGTGGCCTGGGGAGCCCATGCAAGGAAGCCACCGGCCGCTGAGTGGTGCGTAGTTGCTACGTGAGGTTGTCGAGGATCTCGCGGAGCCACGGGCTGCGGCCGGCCGGTAGCCGGACCAAGGTGCGCTGGAAGATGTCCCGATCGGCCCGGAGCGGGTGAGGCGGGCGCGGTGGGAGAGGGTGGTCGCGCAAGACGTCATACGGGAGGCCGGCCGACGAGGGAACGGGCAGGTCCGGCTCGGGGAAGGCCAGCCACAGCCACACGCCGAACGGCAGCGGTATGCGATATGCCGATGCGGCCGCGCTCGCGGCCGCGGCCGCATCGGCGGGGGTCCAGGTCCGCCCCGTCTGGGGATGGACCGGCACGAAGAGGATGTCGTCGCTCGCACCGGGAGAGGGACGTCCAGGTCCGGAGAGGATGGCGCGCCGCTCCGGTGGACCCGCGGGCAGCAGGCTGTCCAGGGCGCCTTGGAACACTTCCTTGAGCAGGCCGTCCGGGACGCTCACCGGTCGTCCTTCGGAGGACACCAGCAGGTGCGCGAGGGCCTGGCCGGCCGCTGCCTCCCATTGGGGGCTCCATGACCAGTGATGCCTGGACCCGACCCGCGATCCCCACGCAGTGATCGGCTCGAACGGGGGCGTGCCCGTTCCCTCCGCCAGCAGATCCTCCCAGGAGAGCATCGCCGTGTCGGTGTCGTCGACGAGAACGCGTTGCACAGCGTCCGGGGCGAACCACACCGCCTGCCAGAGCGAGCAGTCGTCGATCCGGGTCGCGACGGGCAGGCCGCACGCCGCACAGGCCACGTTGGGACCGTCGCCCCAGTCGAGACCGCAGCAGTAGCCGCCGGCCTTCTTCGGGATCAGCAGGGTGCCGCGTAGATCCCCCGGTGAGATGACGATCATGCCGCGGGCCTCCGCCTCGTCTGGATGGTTCTCCTCCCACCTCCGCGACAGCGACCCCCAGGGCTCCCCATCCATGGCGAACGTCCCGGACTCCATGAGCACCGGGAGCTGAACCCCGTTCCCGTACTTCTGATGCGCGTGGACTGGCAGCGCGACCTGGGACAACGGGGCGGTCAGCTCGGCGTCGCACCCCGCGCAGACGACAACGTACAAAGACCCTCCGCATCGCGAACAGGGGCATCTTCGCAGCCGTGCGGCGACCGGCCAACGTGTTTTTTCGTTCGTCACCAGCTGGAGCTGGAGCTGGCGCCGGCGCTGGAACGCCGCCACCGACGTGGCGCGTAGGCACCCGCCCGTCATCGGCGGTCGCGGACGGCGAATGTGCACGGGTGGCTCAGTGCCGGTACGCGGCTGTCGCGATCTCGACGAGGGACCGGATCAGAGGGTTGGTGTCAGCCTCGTTCCACACCGCGACCACTCGGCTCGGCGCCATGTCGATCAGTGGCACGACGGCCAGTCCCGCGGGCAGGTCGTGGCCGAGTGGCGCCACGCCCACCGTGCCGTTCCACAGCACGGCCTGCAGGCATTCCTGGACGGCGCGCACGACCGGGCCCTCGCGCCGGGTGCCGCCGTTCCAGTACGCCTGCCAGACGGGATCGGTGCCCTCGGGGAACTGGAACCAGCGGCGGTCGCTCAGCTCGGCCAGCCGGAGCCGGTCGCGGCCGGCGAGCGGATCGTCGGCGCGCAGGACCACGCCGACCGGATCGGCCCGCAGCGTACGCACGGTCAGGGCGGTCTCGTCGAAGGGCGCCCGGGTCAGGGCGATGTCGACCAGCCCGGCGCGCAGCCCGCAGGTCGGATCGGTCAGGTCTGTGTCGCGGATGCGGATGTCGACGCCGGGGTGGCTACGGCGGTACGCGGCGGCAAGCCTGGACACTCCCGGGTCGGTGCCGTCGCCCAGGATGCCGACCGTGATGGCCGCGATGCCGGCCGCCGCGCCCACGCGCACGCGGACGCGGTCGGCATGTTCGAGCAGGTCCCGGGCCTCGTCGAGCAGCAGCGCACCCACCGGCGTGAGCGTGACGCCGGTCGGCGTGCGGTCGAAGACCAGCGCCCCTACGTCGGCCTCCAGCCGCTTGATCGCCCGGCTCAGCGGCGGCTGGCTCATGTGCAGTCGGTTGGCGGCCCGGCCGAAGTGGAGTTCCTCGGCGACGGCCACGAAGTAGCGCAGTGTCCGTAGCTCCACCCTGCCACGATACCCATCGGGTATCGGCGTCGCAGGACAGGTCTTGGACAGCCGAGGGGCCATGGCGGTGGACTCGTGAGCATGACCGAGGAAGCGAAGACCACCGTAGAAGCGAAGACCCCCCACGTAGCCAAGTCCGCCGAAGTGGCCAAGTCCAGCGGGCCGCAGATCGCCTCCGGCGTATCGGTGGTGGGCCCCGGCGGCGGCGAGTCGATCGTCCTGGGCTCCACGCGCATGCGCGTGCTGGAGGACGGCAGCCACACCGGGCACCGCCTCGCGATCGTCGAGTCCGTCCTCGCGCCGCACACCCAGGGGCCGCCGCAGCACCGTCACGCCCGACACGACGAGGGTTTCTACATCCTTTCCGGCACCGTGCGGTTCACCGTCGGGAGTGAGGAGTACGACGCCTCTGCGGGCACGCTCGTGATGGTCCCACCCGGTACCCAGCACACCTTCGCCAACCCGTCGGATGAACCCGCCGTCATGCTCAGCACATTCACGCCCGACCTGTACGTCCAGTACTTCAGGGACCTCCAGGAGATGCTCGCCGACGGCCGGCCGCTGACGCCGGAGGCCAACGTCGAGGCGATGAGCCGCTACGCGACCGAGCCCGCCACCCCCGACCTCGCCTGAGGCCGACGGAACGGCGCGGCCCGGCTCGGCCACCTTCGATGAACGGGAACCATGAACATCGCCTACTGGCTCGTCGCGGGACTGCTCGCCCTCTTCTACCTCTACGCGGGAACGCTGAAGGTGATCCGCAGCCGTGATCAACTCCGGCCGATGATGGCCTGGGTCGACCGCTTGCCCCTGCCCGCCGTCAGAGCGCTGGGAACGGTCGAAATACTCGGCGCGACGGGCCTCATCCTGCCGCCGCTGACAGGCATCGCGCCCGCGTTGGCGCCGGTCGCGGCCCTCGGCTTCGTCCTCCTGCAGGCCGGTGCTGTCGCCGTCCACCTGAGCGGCGAGGACCGCCGGATCGCACTCAACGTCGGGCTCATCGCCACCGCGGCCGTGACCGTCTGGCTGGCCGCCGAGCTGTGATCCGGATGGGGGTGGAGCGGGTTGGAACCGGCTTCACCCCAGTTCTCGGGGCGAGCGCGTGCGCGTCGACGTCCTGGCCGAGCGCTGGAGCGCGGTGGACCCCTGATCCCCGGGGTGCTCAGAGGAAAGCGCACCCTTCTGCGCAGGCACACCGGCCAAGCCACAGCTCGCACGTTTGCCCAGGTCAGCGTCGTCCTGCTGACCTGGGCACCTCCGCGCCGGCACTGCGGTCGTCGGCGCAGCCGGCTACAGCGCGCGTTGCAGGCGGTCCGCCATCAGCTTGACGAAACGTGCCGGCTCCTTCGGCTGGCCGCCTTCGGCGAGTACCGCGAGGCCGTAGAGGAGTTCGGCGGTCTCCGCGAGCGCCGTGTGGTCCTCGCGCTCGGCGTAGGCCTGGTTGAGGCCCTTCACCAGCTGGTGCTGGGCGTTGAGTTCCAGGATCCGCTTGGCGCGGGGCACCTCCTGGCCCATGGCGCGGTACATGTTCTCCAGGGCCGGGGTCAGGTCGTCGGCGTCGGAGACCACGCAGGCGGGGGAGACGGTCAGGCGCGACGACAGGCGCACCTCCTTGACGTCCTCACCCAGTTGCTCCGTCATCCAGCCGAGGAGCCCGGCGTACTCCTCGCTCTGCTGCTTCAGCTCTTCCTCGGACGCGTCGGCTTCATCGGCGTCGAGGTCGATGCGGCCCTTGGCGACGGACCGCAGGTTCTTTCCTTCGTACGTGCCGACGGCGTCGGCCCAGACCTCGTCGACGGGGTCGGTGAGCAACAGCACCTCGATGCCGCGGTCCCGGAACGCCTCCATGTGCGGGGAGTTCTCGATGCTCTGCCGGGACTCGCCGGTCAGGTAGTAGATGTCGTCCTGACCGTCCTTCATCCGCTCCAGGTACTGCTTGAGCGTCGTCTGCTCGGTCTCATGGTGGGTGCTCCCGAAGGAGGCCACGGCGAGCAGGGCGTCGCGGTTCTCCGGATCGGTGACCAGACCCTCCTTGAGGACCGTGCCGAACTCCCGCCAGAACGTGGCGTAGTGGTCCGGGTTCTTGGTCATCATGTCCTTGACGGTGGAGATGACCTTCTTCGTCAGGCGGCGGCGCATCATGTCGATGTGACGGTCCTGCTGGAGGATCTCGCGGGAGACGTTGAGCGAGAGGTCCGCCGCGTCGACGACACCCTTGACGAAGCGGAGGTACGGCGGCAGCAGTGCCTCGCAGTCCTCCATGATGAGCACGCGCCTGACGTAGAGCTGCAGGCCCCGCTTGTAGTCACGGTTGAACAGGTCGTAGGGGGCGTGGGCGGGCAGGAACAGCAGGGCCTGGTACTCGAAGGTGCCCTCCGCCTGGAGCCGGATCGTCTCCAGCGGGTCGCGCCAGTCGTGTCCGACGTGCTTGTACAGCTCGTGGTACTCCTCCTCGGACACTTCGTCGCGGGAGCGTGCCCACAGGGCCTTCATGGAGTTGAGCGTCTCCGGCGCGGGCGTCTCGTCGCCCTTGTCCTCCGAGCCGTCGCCGTCCGCGCCCGTGCCCTCGGGCGCCATGCGGATGGGCCAGGTGATGAAGTCCGAGTACCGCTTGATGATCTCCCGGATCTTGTACGGGGAGGTGTAGTCGTGCAGTTGGTTGTCCGGGTCGGCCGGCTTGAGGTGGAGGGTGACCGAGGTGCCCTGCGGCGCGTCGGCGACCGTCTCCAGGGTGTAGGTGCCCTCACCGCGTGACGTCCAGCGGGTGCCTTCGCTCTCCCTGGCGCGCCGCGTCACCAGGGTCACCGCGTCCGCGACCATGAAGCCCGAGTAGAAGCCGACGCCGAACTGGCCGATGAGGCCCTCCTCGGCCCCTTCCTTGGCGTCTTCCTTCGCCTCCCTCAGTTCTTGCAGGAACTGGGCGGTGCCCGAGTGGGCGATCGTGCCGATGAGCTGCCCCACCTCGTCGTAGGACATGCCGATGCCGTTGTCGCGCACGGTGAGGGTGCGGGCGTCCTTGTCGACGTCGAGCTCGATGTGCAGGTCGGACACGTCGGCGTCGAGGGAGTCGTCCCGCAACTTCTCCAGGCGCAGCTTGTCCAGCGCGTCGGAGGCGTTGGAGACGAGCTCGCGGAGGAAGACGTCCTTGTTCGAGTAGACGGAGTGGATCATCAGCTGCAGCAGCTGACGGGCCTCCACCTGGAACTCGAAGGTTTCGGTTGGCATGGTCGCGTATACCTCACAGGTCCTGGCATCGGACAACGGGCTCAGTTACTGAGAACAACGTCGGACATGAAGATCTGGGTCGCCGCATCGCCGGGCGCCGCATGAAGATCTCGGTCGTCGCGTCGCCGGGCGCCGCGACTGCCGTCGATCAGCCGGGGCCGGTCGCGGGCGTCGTGAGCGTGTCGAGTCGGGCGGCGAGGTCGGGGTGGGCCGCCAGGTGGGGGCG
>NZ_JAJSZC010000274.1:0-9166 GCF_036815105.1 Streptomyces sp. IBSBF 3136 | reverse complement strand
CCCCGGCCCCCCGCCGCACCGCCTTCGCCGAAGGTGTCGAGCGGGTGCGGGCCGCCGCGACCACCGAGCCGGGCCGGCTGCGCGTCATCGGGGCCGTACTGGCTCTGCTCGTCGTCGCGTTCGGGGCGGTCACCGCCTGGCAGACGTCGGAGCGCGCGGCCGCCGCCGACGACGTGCTGCACCGCAGCCAGCCGCTCAGCTCGGGCGCGGCCGACATCTACCGTTCGCTGGCCGACGCCAACACCGCCGCCTCCAGCGGCTTCCTGGCGGGCGGTCAGGAGAGCGCGGCCTCCCGCGACCGGTACGAGAAGGACATCCGCACCGCGGCCGGCGGGCTCGTCACGGCCGCCGCCAACGCGGAGCCGGGCTCGTCCTCCGAGGCGACCATCGCCAGGCTGAACCGGCTGCTGCCCGAGTACAAGGGCCTGATCGAGCGCGCCCGGACCTACAACCGGCAGGGCTACCCGGTCGGCGGGGCGTACCTGCGCTACGCCAACGAGAAGATGCAGCAGGAGATGCTCCCGGCCGCGGAGGACCTCTACACCAAGGAGAACCAGCGGCTGGACGCCGACTACGCGGACGCGACCCCGTACCCGTGGGCGGCGATCGCGCTCGGCGTGCTCGCCCTGGCCGCGCTGGGCTGGGCCCAGCACCGCACCTACCGGCGCACCAACCGCGTCCTCAACCACGGCCTCGTCGCCGGCACGGCCGCGACGACGGTGGTGCTGCTGTGGCTGGTGGTCGGGCACGCGGTGGCGCGCACCGAGCTGAACGGCTCCTACGACCACGGCATCCGCTCGCTGAAGGTGCTGCACGACGCGCGGATCGCCTCGCTGAAGGCGCGCGGCAACGAGAACCTCAGCCTGGTTTCGCGCGGCGCCGAGACCCTCACGGTCGGCGGGCAGACGTACGACGCGTACTACTACGACTTCGACAAGGACATGGGCGTGCTCGGCCGGGGGCTGACCGAGGCGGCCGGGCTCGCCGACGACCCGGCGGGCAGCAAGCCGGTCTCGGCGGCCGAGGACAACATGGCGGTGTGGAAGAAGCGCCACGCCTCGGCCCGCGGCGAGGACGAG
Source organism: Streptomyces sp. IBSBF 3136 (assembly GCF_036815105.1). NCBI lineage: Bacteria > Bacillati > Actinomycetota > Actinomycetes > Kitasatosporales > Streptomycetaceae > Streptomyces > Streptomyces sp. IBSBF 3136. Next base: position 8,087 of record NZ_JAJSZC010000274.1, on the reverse strand, counting down.
AACGGCAACTACCAGCAGGCGCTCGACCTGGTGATCGGCGGCAAGGGCGCGACCGGTGAGTGCTTCGACAGCGTCGACAGCAACCTCGCCCGGGCCATCGACCACGAGCAGACCGAGTTCAGGCAGGCCGCGGGCAACGGGCTGGACGCCATGACCGGGCTGACCCTCGGAGCCGCGGTGCTCGCCGTGCTCGGTGCCGCCGGTGCCGTCGCGGGCATCGGGCGCAGGCTTTCGGAGTACCGGTGACAGGGGGCAGGACGATGTACGCGAGCCGTGTACGGACCTCCCTGCGAGGCTGGGGCGGGGTCGGCGCGATGGCCGTCCTGTGCGTCCTGGCGCTGGCGTCGGTCCTGCTGCTGCCCCGCACCCAGACCCCGGTCGAGGACGGCCCGGCGGGTGCGCGGACGGCCACCGGGCTCCAGGCGCGCGCCGACGACTGCAAGGACTCCGAGGCGCAGGACAGGACGCTGTCGCCGTCCGGCGCCGACGGTCCGACCATCGAGGCCATCAAGTCCCGTAGCGGCGCCAAGCGCAAGCTGGTCGTCGGTGTCGACCAGAACAGCTACCACTGGGGCTACCGCAACCCGAACACCGAGGGCGCGGAGCTGGAGGGCTTCGACATCGACCTCGTCCACAAGATCGCCGAGGACATCCTCGGCGACCCGGACGCCGTCCAGTTCAAGGCCATACCGACCAACCAGCGTATCCCCGCCATCAAGGACGGCCGGGTCGACATGGTGGTCCGCACGATGACCATCACCTGCGAGCGGCTCGGCGACGTCGCCTTCTCCGCGCCGTACTTCAAGACCGGGCAGCAGGTGCTCGCGCCCAAGTCGTCCGCCATCAGCGGCTACAACGGCACGCTCGCGCACAAGAGGATCTGCACGGCGTCCGGTTCGACCGCGTACATCAAGCTGAAGGCGGACCGCGACAAGGGCACCCTGCCGGCCTCGACCGACATCTCCACCACCGTACCCAACCAGCTCGACTGCCTGGTCCGGCTCCAGCTCGGCGAGGTCGACGCGGTGGTCACCGACGGCGCGCTCGCCGCGAGCCAGGCCGCCCAGGACCCGACGCTCGAACTCAAGGGCCAGGCGTTCACGACCGAGTACTACGGCGTGGCGATGAAGAAGGACGCGAACGATCTGGTACGCCGGGTGAACCGCATCCTGGTCGACTACCGCGCGCACGGCTGGCAGACCTCGTACGACACCTGGCTCTCGGCCACACTGGGCAAGGACCCGGGCCCGTCCAAGCCGCCCGCCCCGCAGTACCTGCGCACCGGCTGAGCCCGCCCGACCGACCCGACCCAGGCCAACCACACAGCAACGAGAGGTGATCGATGGGCGTCACGGACCCCGCCGGGCCGGTGATGGACCGGGACGAGGTGGACCGTGCGCTGGCCCGGCTCGGCGCCGAGCACGAGGCGATCGAGACCTCGCTGCTCGCCCTCCAGGACCACGCCGGCCGCAGGCTCCTCGAAGGCGCCGAGCTGACCGGCGTCACCCGGGAGCGCTGGGCCGCCGCCGAGGCGTCCATCACCCTGCTGTGGGCCTACTTCGACGCCTACACGGCCGCGCTGCGCTCCGCCCGGGAGATCCGCGCCCGGCGCCGCTGGTCCAGCCGCGAGGACCTGGCCGAGCTGACCGAGCTGCTGCGGGGCGAGTCCGTCACCGTCCCGGACGGCGCCGGCGGCGGCCACACGGGCAGGCTCAGCGAGGGCTTCTCGCTGACCGCCCTGGTCGACCGGATGAACGAGCTGTACGCCTCCTCGCTGGACCTGGTCGTCACCGCCGACGCGGTCTGGTCGGCGCTGCCCGCGCGGATCGATTTACTCGCCGCCGAGCTCCAGCGCACCCGCAAGCTCGCCCACTCCGTCGGCGTGCGCCCCGGCGAGCACCCGGCGGGCGACGACCTGGAACGCATCACCCGCACCCTGACCCGGCTGCGCGAGGACGTGGTCTCCGACCCGCTGGCCTTCTGGGTGCCGGCCGAGGGCAGTTCGGCGCCCGGCGGCGGCCGTCCGGACACCACGGTGTACGACCGTGAGGCGCGCGCGCTGGAGGACGTGCGCCGGGAGATCGACGCGGTGCTGACGGTCCGCCAGGACGCGGAGACACGGCTGATCCGACTGCGCGACCTGCTCTCCCGGGCCGACCGCACCCTCGCCGAGGCGCGCACCGCGCGCGGCGAGGTGCTCGCCAAGATCGCGGCGACCGAGGTGCCCGTGGTCAGCGGTCCGCCGACCGCGCTCCAGGAGCAGCTGGCGACGGCCGCCGAGTACCGGCGGCAGGCGCGCTGGCACCGGCTGTCGCCCCTTTTGGAGGCCCTGGAGCAGAAGGCCGAGGACGAACTGCTGCGGGCCCGTGAGTCGTTGACGGCGGTCACCGCGCCGCTCGCGGTCCGCGCCGAGCTGCGCGGTCGGCTCGACGCGTACCGGGCGAAGGTGGCCCGGCACGGGCTGGCCGAGGACCCGCTGCTGGTCGAGCGGTACGACGCGGCCCGGCGGATGCTGTGGAGCGCGCCCTGCGACCTGCGGGTGGCCGAGCAGGCCGTGCTGCGCTACCAGCAGGCGGCGGCCGAGCAGCTCGGCACGCCCGGAATCCCCCACCAGGGCGGGCCCGAGGACCGTAGGAGTGAGTCGTCATGAGTCAGGCACAGCGGGCGTGCCAGCGGCCCGGCTGCGAGGGGTCGTACGAGGACGTCGGCGGCGGTGAGCTGTACTGCGACACCTGCGGCCTCGCCCCGGTCGTCTCCGCGACCGGCATGGTCGGCTCACCGCCCACCGGGGTCACCAAGGGCTCCTCGGCGAACGGCGGTTCGGGCTCCACCGGCCGCAGCGCGCGTACGTCGTCGCAGTCGTCCAGGTCGCGGCGGTCGGTGTCCGGGCGGCTCTCCCGCTCCCTGTCGGGCAACGCCACCGGCCGCTCGGTGTCGGTGCGCAGCTCCGGTTCCTCCTCCGGGACCTCCACCCGCGGCCGGCTCGGCGCCGGTCTGGTGTCCGTGCCGCAGGTGCCGCGGCCCGACCCGCGCGCGATGGTGCTCGACAACCCGGAGGTGCCCGAGCGCAAGCGGTTCTGCTCGCGCTCCGACTGCGGGGCGCCGGTGGGCCGGGCGCGCGGCGACCGGCCGGGGCGCACGGAGGGCTTCTGCACCAAGTGCGGGCACCCGTACTCGTTCGTGCCGAAGCTGAAGGCCGGGGACGTCGTGCACGGCCAGTACGAGGTGGCGGGCTGCCTGGCGCACGGCGGTCTCGGCTGGATCTACCTCGCCGTGGACCGCGCGGTCTCCGACCGCTGGGTGGTGCTCAAGGGCCTGCTGGACACCGGCGACCAGGACGCGATGGCCGCCGCGATCTCCGAGCGGCGCTTCCTCGCCGAGATCGAGCACGCCAACATCGTGCGGATCTACAACTTCGTGGAGCACCTCGACCAGCGCACCGGCTCCCTCGACGGCTACATCGTCATGGAGTACGTCGGCGGCAAGTCGCTGAAGGAGATCGCCAACGCCCGCCGCACACCGGACGGCCGGCGCGACCCGCTGCCGGTGGAGCAGGCCTGCGCGTACGGCATCGAGGCGCTGGAGGCGCTCGGCCACCTGCACAGCCGCAATCTGCTGTACTGCGACTTCAAGGTCGACAACGCCATCCAGACCGAGGACCAGCTCAAGCTGATCGACATGGGCGCGGTGCGCCGCATGGACGACGACGAGTCGGCGATCTACGGCACGGTCGGCTACCAGGCGCCGGAGGTCGCCGAGATCGGCCCTTCCGTGGCGAGCGACCTGTACACCGTGGGCCGCACCCTCGCGGTGCTCACCTTCGACTTCCAGGGCTACACGAACGTCTTCGTGGACTCCCTGCCGGACCCGGACAACATCGAGGTCTTCCACCGCTACGAGTCCTTCTACCGGCTCCTCGTGCGCGCCACCGACCCCGACCCGGCCCGCCGGTTCGCCTCCGCGCAGGAGATGGCCGAGCAGCTGACCGGGGTGCTGCGCGAGGTCGTCTCGTTGCAGACGGGGCAGGCCAGGCCCGCGCTGTCGACGCTGTTCGGTCCGGAAGTGCGGGTCACGGACACGGAGTTGTTCCCCCGGCTGCACGGGGACGTGTCGCGGCTCGGCGCGCGTGCCACGCGGTCCGCCGGGTCCGCCCCGGCGCTGCCCCAGCCGGCCCTCGTCAAGCCGGTCGGCACCCCGGCCGCCGCCCTCGCCCTGCCCGTCCCGCTGGTCGACCCGGGCGACCCCAACGCCGGTTTCCTCGCGGGGCTGATGGCCTCCGCGCCGGCCGAGCTGATCGCCGCGCTGGACGCGGCGCCGGTTCGGACCGTCGAGACCCGGCTGCGGCAGATCCGCGCCCGGCTGGAGAGCGGCGACCACCCGGGCGCGCTGGCGGCACTGGCCGAGCTGGAGGGCGAACGGCCCGACGACTGGCGGGTGGTGTGGTACCGGGGCACGGCCGCCCTGGTCACCGGCGACTTCGAGGGCGCCGCGCTGTCCTTCGACGCGGTCTACGACGCCTTCCCCGGCGAGGCCGCGCCCAAGCTGGCGCTCGGGCTGTGCGCCGAGGTGCTGGGCCAGCTGGACAACGCGGCCGAGTACTACCGGCTGGTGTGGGCGACCGATCCGAGCTTCGTCAGCGCCGCCTTCGGCCTGGCCCGGGTGCAGCTCGCCGCCGGGGACCGGCAGGGCGCGGTGCGGACCCTGGAGTCGGTGCCGGAGTCCTCCATCCACTACACGGCGGCCCGGGTCGCGGCCGTCCGGGCCCGGCTCAGACAGCGCACCGCGACCGCCGGTGACGTACCGTTCCTGGACGACCTGACCGCCGCCGCCGGCCAGGTCGAGGCGCTCCAGGCGTACGGTCTGGACCCGGCCCGGCGCGAGCAGTTGTCCGCCGAAGTGCTCGGCAGCGCCCTGGACTGGATACTCTCCGGAGGCCAGGGAGCCGACCTGCCCGCCACCGGCGGTCGGGTGCTGCTCGGCAGCGGTCTGGACGAGCGGGGTCTCCGCTTCGGCCTGGAGCGCGCGTACCGCACGCTGGCGCGCCTTGCGCCCGGCGGCGAGGAGAGGATCGAGCTGGTGGAACGGGCCAACCGTTACCGCCCCCGGACGTGGGTGTAGTTGATGTCGCAGATGCCCCAGCAGGCCGCACTGACGAGGTGCCCGAGCTGCGCGGAGCCGCTCGAACCGGGTGACCTCTTCTGCGGCGCGTGCGGGTACGACCTGTCCGTCGTGCCCGCCCCGCCGCAGGACCATCCGACGCTCACCATGGCCGGCTCGGCGGCGCCCGGTGACGGCGTGGACTGGCCCGCCCCCGACCCGGCCGGGTCCGGCGGCACGCCGCCCGCGGCGCACCGGGCCGCGGACGTGCCCGGCACCGACTCGGGCGGCAACCCGCTGCACGGGCAGCACCCGCCGCACCCCGCGGAGCCGCCGCACCCCGCGGAGCCGCCGCACCCGCAGGAGCCGCACGTGCCCGGTGTCCGCTTCGACCGGCCCGCGGAACCCGAGGAGTACCCGTTGCAGGCGCCGGACCCGCGCGTGGCCGCCGACATCGCCGTGCCGGAGGACGCGGCGAAGGTGTGCGTCGCCTGCCGGGCCGGCCAGGTCGACGACGACGGCTACTGCGAGAACTGCGGGCACGCCCAGCCGCGCGAACGCGACCACATGGAGCGGGAGTCGGGCCCGGTCGCCGCGGTCAGCGACCGCGGTCTGCGCCACCACCGCAACGAGGACTCCTTCGGCGTCGGGCACACCGCGCTGCCCGACGGCACGCCCGCCGCCGTGGCGGTCGTCTGCGACGGCGTGTCCTCGGCGACCCGCCCCGACGAGGCCTCGGCGGCCGCCGCCCGTACGGCCGGTGACCTCCTGCTGGCCGCGCTGCCCCGCGGCACCAACCCCCAGCAGGCGATGCACGAGGCGATCGTGGCCGCAGCGCAGGCCGTCGACGCGCTGGCCGGTGAGCCCGCCTCGGCCCGTGAGCACGCCCCGCACCAGAACGCCCCTGCCTGCACGATCGTCGGCGCGGTGGTCACCTCCGGGCTGCTGGTGGTCGGCTGGGTCGGCGACAGCCGCGCCTACTGGGTGCCGGCGGACCGCTCCGCGCCCGCGGCCCGGCTGACCGAGGACGACTCCTGGGCCGCGCAGATGGTCGCCGCCGGCCTGATGAGCGAGGCGGAGGCGTACGCGGACGAGCGCGCCCACGCCATCACCGGCTGGCTCGGCGCGGACGCCTACGAACTGGAGCCGCACACCGCTTCCTTCAAGCCGGACCGCCCCGGTGTGGTGGTGGTGTGCACCGACGGCCTGTGGAACTACGCCGAGACGGCCGAGGAGATGGCCGAGATCGTGCCCGCGGACGCGGCCGCCCGTCCGCTGCACGGCGCCCGGGTCCTGGTCGGCCACGCCCTGGACGGCGGGGGCCACGACAACGTAACAGTGGCCCTGCTGCCGTTCCCCGCGCCGCCGCAGGGGGCAGGATCGGCCTGAGGCCGTAGCCGACGGAGAGGCCTCGACGGACCGGAGGGGACCGGTCCGGCCACACGCATTGCCTCGCGTGAGCGGGGTGTACTAGGGGGATTCGAAGCAGCATGGCCATTTTCGCCAAGTCGAACGTGCCGCAGTTCTCGGTCGACGTCTACCAGAACGAGTACCTGCCCGAGGGCGGCCGCGAGGTCAACGCCATCGTCACCGTGACCGCCACCGGTGGTGGCACGGTCGGCGGCGCCGTCGCGGCCCCACACCTGTACGCCCCCGGCCAGGGGCCCTCCGCCGCGGTGGCGATCATGGTCGACTGCTCGGGTTCCATGGAGTACCCGCCGACCAAGATGCGCAACGCCCGCGACGCCACGGCCGCCGCCGTCGACACCCTGCGCGACGGTGTGCACTTCGCGGTGATCGGCGGCACGCACGTCGCCAAGGAGGTCTACCCCGGCGGCGGGCGGCTCGCGGTCGCCGACGCCGCCACCCGCGAGGAGGCCAAGCAGGCGCTGCGCCGGCTGAGCGCGGGCGGCGGTACGGCCATCGGCACCTGGCTGCGGCTGGCCGACCGACTGCTGTCCTCGGCGGACGTCGCCATCCGGCACGGCATCCTGCTCACCGACGGGCGCAACGAGCACGAGTCGCCGCAGGACCTGCGGGCCGCGCTGGACGCGTGCGCCGGGCGGTTCACCTGTGACGCGCGGGGCGTGGGCACCGACTGGGAAGTGAAAGAAGTCACAGGCATCGCCTCGGCGCTGCTCGGCACGGCCGACATCGTCGCCGATCCGGCGGGCCTGGCCGCCGACTTCACGCGGATGATGGAGACGGCGATGGGCAAGGAGGTCGCCGACGTGGCACTGCGGGTGTGGACGCCGGTCGGCACCACCATCCGGTTCGTCAAGCAAGTGGCGCCCACGGTCGAGGAGTTGACCGACCGGCGCACCGAGGCGGGACCCCGCGCCGGGGACTACCCCACCGGCTCCTGGGGCGACGAGTCCCGCGATTACCACCTGTGCGTCGAGGTCCCGGCGGCGGGCCTCCACCAGGAGATGCTCGCCGCCCGGGTCTCCCTGGTCGTCCCACAAGCGGACGGAACGGTACAGAACCTCGGGGCGCAGGGGCTCGTACGGGCCGTGTGGACGGACGACATGGCCGCCTCGACCTCGATCAGCCCCCAGGTGGCGCACTACACCGGGCAGGCCGAACTGGCACAAGCCATCCAGCAGGGGCTCGACCTCCGCAAAGCGGGCGATTTCGACGGGGCAACGGCCAAATTGGGACGTGCTGTTCAGCTCGCGAGTGCCTCGGGGAACGCGGATACTGCGAAACTGCTTTCGAAGGTGGTGGACGTGGTCGACGCGGCGACAGGTACTGTGCGACTGAAGGCGAAGGTCGCGGAGGCCGACGAGATGACTCTCGAGACCCGGTCCACAAAGACTGTTCGTGTAAAGAAGTGACACCACAAGTGACCACGCGGTACTGAAGAAGGACCTGAAGGAGAGGGGGAAGCGCCGACATGCCGACCTGCCCGAACGGACACCAGTCGGGTTCCGACGACTGGTGCGAGGTCTGCGGTCACCGCATGGCCGGTGCCGTGCCCCCGCCCCCTC
>NZ_JAJSZC010000273.1:0-9293 GCF_036815105.1 Streptomyces sp. IBSBF 3136 | reverse complement strand
CCAGATCCCACCCCCGGGCGGTCAGCGCCTCGGCGAGCGCCCGGCCCAGCCCCCTGGACGCGCCTGTGATGATCGCTACCGGCATGACATCCGTCCCCTCTCACTGGCCGCCCCCACCGGGCGGTGACCACAACCTAGGAACGGCCGCACCCCCGCCGCCTCGGGCGCGGGGCGCAACACGGCGGGGCCCTTCGGCGTACACCGCAGGCCCGGGGACCCGGGCCCTAGCCCACCGGTCCTAGCCCCCCGGACCTAGGCCGATAGGACCGGACCCCGCCGCCACCGGCCCGATCCGCGCCGTCACACCCCGCCGGTACCGTGAGGGCATGAGTCACGGCCCCCGGTCCGGCCTCGCCGCGGTCAGCGCCGCGCTGCTGGCCATGAGCAGGCACCTCGAGGTGCGCGACGTCCTCAAGACGATCGTCGCCTCCGCCCGCGAACTGCTCGACGCGCAGTACGCCGCCCTCGGGGTCCCCGACGACCACGGCGGCTTCGCCCAGTTCGTCGTCGACGGCGTCAGCGACGACCAGTGGAAGGCCATCGGCCCGCTGCCCCGCCAGCACGGCATCCTCGCCGCCATGCTGCGCGAGGCCCGCCCCGAGCGCCTGGCCGACGTGCGCGAGGACCCCCGCTTCGAGGGCTGGCCGTCCGCCCACCCGGAGATGTCCGACTTCCTGGGACTGCCGATCAAGGACGGCGACGAGGTCATCGGCGCCCTGTTCCTCGCGAACAAGAACTGCCCCAAACCCGGAGGCGGCTGCGGCTTCACCGAGGAGGACGAGGAACTCCTCGCCCTCCTCGCCCAGCACGCCGCCATCGCCCTCACCAACGCCCGCCTCTACGAACGCAGCCGCGAGCTGACCATCGCCGAGGAGCGCTCCCGCCTCGCCCACGAGCTGCACGACGCGGTCAGCCAGAAACTCTTCTCGCTGCGCCTGACCGCCCAGGCCGCGGCCGCGCTGGTCGACCGCGACCCGGCCCGCGCCAAGGGCGAGCTGCACCAGGTCGCCGCGCTCGCCGCCGAGGCGACCGACGAACTGCGCGCCGCCGTCGTCGAACTGCGCCCCGCCGCCCTCGACGAGGACGGCCTCATCGCCACCCTGCGCACCCAGACCCAGGTCCTCGACCGCGCCCACACCGCGCGCGTGACCTTCGCCTGCGACGGCTTCCGCGCCCTGCCCGCCGCCCAGGAGGAGGCGCTGCTGCGGGTCGCCCAGGAGGCCCTGCACAACGCCCTGCGCCACTCCGGCGGCGACCACGTCGAGGTGACCGTGGGCCGGCGCGGCGGCGGTGCCGTCCTGCGCGTCACCGACGACGGCCGCGGCTTCGACCCCAGAACGGTCCGCCGCGCCGGACGCCACCTGGGCCTGGTCTCGATGCGGGACCGCGCCGACGGCGTCGGCGGCACGCTGACCGTGGAATCGGCGCCCGGCAAGGGCACCACGATCGAGATGGAGGTCCCCGGTGGCTGACCGGATCAAGGTGCTGATCGTCGACGACCACCAGGTCGTCCGCCGGGGACTGCGCACCTTCCTGGAGGTGCAGGACGACATCGAGGTGGTCGGCGAGGCCGCCGACGGCGCCGAGGGCGTCGCCCGCGCCGAGGAACTGCGGCCCGACGTGGTCCTCATGGACGTCAAGATGCCGGGCACCGACGGCATCGACGCCCTGCGCAGGCTCCGCGAACTCGACAACCGCGCACGCGTGCTGATCGTCACCAGCTTCACCGAGCAGCGCACGGTCGTCCCGGCCCTGCGCGCGGGCGCGGCCGGCTACGTGTACAAGGACGTGGACCCCGACGCCCTGGCCGGCGCCATCCGCTCCGTGCACGCCGGGCACATCCTGCTCCAGCCGGAGGTGGCGGGCGCCCTGCTCTCCCAGGAGGAGGTCAACTCCGGGCAGGGCAGAGGCGGTTCGCTCACCGAGCGGGAGCGCGAGGTGCTCGGCCTGATAGCCGACGGCCGCTCCAACCGGGAGATCGCCCGGGCCCTGGTGCTGTCCGAGAAGACCGTCAAGACGCACGTCTCCAACATCCTGATGAAGCTCGACCTCGCCGACCGCACCCAGGCCGCCCTGTGGGCCGTACGCCACGGCGTGACCGGCTGAGACGCCCCACCCGGCGCCCCACCCGGCGGCGACCGACGAGGTTCCGCTCCGGACTGAGATTCATACCGTCGTGGGAATGTCACCCGGATGGCGCATCCTCCGGCGTTCTCCGCCGTTCTCCAGTGCGTGCCGCGGTGAACACCGCGGTGAACGCCCAGGAGGGGTTGAAAGTGAAGAACCTGAAGAAGGCAGCGGCCGTGACGATGGTGGCCGGGGGACTGATCGCCGCCGGTGCGGGCATGGCCTCCGCCACGAACGGTGCCTGGGCCGGCGGCGAGGCGCACGGCTCCCCGGGCGTCGTCTCGGGCAACGTCGTCCAGGTCCCCGTGCACGTCCCGGTGAACGTGGTCGGCGACAGCGTCAACGTCATCGGCGCGCTGAACCCGGCCTTCGGCAACCTCGGCGTCAACCACTGACTCCGCGGCCACTGAGCCCAGGCCTCCCGGGCCCACCGGGAGGCCTGTCGGGTCTTCGGCCGACGTCATCGGCGCCCTGAACCCGGCCCGCGCTCCAGTCCGCGGGGCCAGCGAGGATCAGTGGGGTCAGCGAGGATCAGCGCACCCCCCGCTCCCGCTCCTCCACGACGGAGTTGTACGCCGCCACCTGCGCCCGCCGGGCCGTCCGCTCCACCGGCCGCAGCGCCTGCGACCGGGCCGCCATCTCGGAGGCGCTGACCGCGGCCCCGTGCCCGTTGCCATGGGCCAGCGAGATCAGCAGCCCCACCCGCTGAGCCAGCTCCAGCACCCGCACCGCCCGCGGCGGATATCCCGGCGCCAGTACCTCCCGGCCCGGCTCGGCCCGCGCCCGATACGCGTCGATCGCCGCCTCCGCCACCGGGCCCGACCCGGCGACATCCAGCTTCGCCAGCACCTCGGTCGCCTCCCGCAGCGCCTCCGCCAGCTCGCGCTCCGCCTCGCCCAGCGACGGCACGTCCGCCGGCGGCGCCTCCCGCACCGGCAGCACCCGCCACACCACCTCGGCATGCACATCACCCTCGGGCCCGGCCTCGTACGCCTCCGGAACCAGCCCGAACGCGGCGCCGAAGCAGACCACCGCCTCCTCCGCCTCCAGTGCCCGCGCGTTGAACTCCGGCGGCCCGCTCAGCCCCAGCGGATGACCCGGAGCCGGCAGCGCCACCCGCAGACCGGTCACCCCCAGCGCCCGCAACCGCCCCAGCGCGAGCGTGAGCCCGACCGGCGCCGGCTCACCCGGCAGCCCCTCCACCCGGTGCACCGTGTCCTCGCCCACAATGGCGAGCGAGGCGTCGTCCGGAGAGACAAGTCCGGCCAAGAGGGCATTTCCCCAAGCGGCAAGGCGTCCTGAACGCGGTTCCATGAGCATGCCCCCACCCTAAGGACCGGACCGATGGAATGGAGCGGGGCGCTCGTGGCGTAGATTTCATACGGGCTGCGCCCACCGGCGCGGCGGACCGAGCCACAGGCGTACGCGACAGCCGAGACCGGCACACTGCAAGGGGAGACAACGCGCTCATGAGCGATGTTCTGGAGCTTCAGGACGTATCCGTGGTCCGCGAGGGCCGGGCTCTGGTGGACCAGGTCTCCTGGTCGGTGAAGGAGGGCGAGCGCTGGGTCATCCTCGGCCCCAACGGCGCCGGCAAGACCACCCTCCTGAACGTCGCCTCCAGCTACCTCTACCCCAGCAAGGGAACCGCCACCATCCTCGGCGAGACCCTCGGCACCCCCGGCACCGACGTCTTCGAACTGCGCCCCCGCATCGGCGTGGCCGGCATCGCCCTGGCCGAGAAGCTCCCCAAGCGCCAGACCGTCCTGCAGACGGTCCTCACCGCCGCCTACGGCATGACCGCCGGCTGGCAGGAGGAGTACGAGGACGTCGACGAACAGCGCGCCCGCGCCTTCCTCGACCGCCTCGGCATGAGCGACTACCTCGACCGTAAATTCGGCACCCTCTCCGAGGGCGAGCGCAAGCGCACCCTGATCGCCCGCGCCCTGATGACCGACCCCGAACTGCTCCTGCTCGACGAGCCCGCCGCCGGCCTCGACCTCGGCGGCCGCGAAGACCTCGTCCGCCGCCTCGGCCGGCTCGCCCGCGACCCGATCGCCCCCTCCATGATCATGGTCACCCACCATGTCGAGGAGATCGCCCCCGGCTTCACCCACGTCCTCATGATCCGCCAGGGCAAGGTCCTCGCCGCCGGCCCCATCGAGCTCGAACTCTCCTCACGCAACCTCTCCCTGTGCTTCGGTCTTCCGCTCGTCGTCGAGCAGCTCGGCGACCGCTGGACCGCCCAGGGCCTGCCCCTGTCCTGACCCCTCGGGAGCCCTCCCCGCTCCCGTTCGCGCCCTGTCCGCCGCCCGACCGCGGTCCTACCATGACCCCTGTGAACGACATGGACGCATGGGTGTGGTGGCTCGTCGGCGCGGCGGCGCTCGGAATCCCGCTCGTGGTCACCGCGATGCCCGAGTTCGGCATGCTCGCGGTCGGCGCCGTCGCGGCAGCGGCCGCCGCCGGCCTCGGCTTCGACGCCGTGGTCCAGGTCCTCGCCTTCGTCGTCGTCTCCGTCGCCCTCATCGCCGTCGTCCGGCCCATCGCGGCCCGCCACGGCAACCAGCGCCCCCGACTCGTCACGGGCATCGACGCGTTGAAGGGCAGACAGGCCGTCGTACTGGAACGCGTCGACGGATCCGGCGGCCGCATCAAGCTCGCCGGAGAGATCTGGTCGGCCCGCTCCCTCGACAACGCACGCGCCTACGAGGTCGGCCAGGAGGTGGACGTCGTCGACATCGAAGGAGCCACCGCGATCATCATCTGAGGCATCCTGCCCACGAGTTGGGCGGCCGTCTGTCAGACTCGACCAGCAAGATCTTCGGCAACCACGGGTTCTGCCGAAGGCGCCGAGGCGGAGAGGGGTACGGGGTACACGATGGAACCGGTCATCATCGTCCTGGTCATTCTGGTGGTGTTGGTCTTCATCGCCCTGATCAAGACCATCCAGGTCATCCCACAGGCCAGCGCCGCGATCGTCGAGCGCTTCGGCCGCTACACCCGCACGCTCAACGCGGGCCTGAACATCGTGGTGCCGTTCATCGACACCATCCGCAACCGCATCGACCTGCGCGAACAGGTCGTGCCGTTCCCGCCTCAGCCGGTGATCACCCAGGACAACCTGGTCGTGAACATCGACACCGTCATCTACTACCAGGTGACCGACGCCCGGGCCGCCACCTACGAGGTCGCCAGCTACATCCAGGCCATCGAACAGCTCACCGTCACCACCCTGCGCAACATCATCGGCGGCATGGACCTCGAACGCACCCTGACCTCCCGCGAGGAGATCAACGCGGCTCTGCGCGGCGTCCTCGACGAGGCCACCGGCAAGTGGGGCATCCGCGTCAACCGTGTGGAACTGAAGGCCATCGAACCGCCCACCTCCATCCAGGACTCGATGGAGAAGCAGATGCGCGCCGACCGTGACAAGCGCGCGGCGATCCTCACCGCGGAAGGCACGCGCCAGGCGGCCATCCTCACCGCCGAGGGCGAGAAGCAGTCCCAGATCCTGCGCGCCGAAGGTGAGGCCAAGGCCGCCGCGCTGCGTGCCGAGGGCGAGGCCCAGGCCGTCCGCACGGTCTTCGAGGCCATCCACGCCGGCGACCCGGACCAGAAGCTGCTGTCCTACCAGTACCTGCAGATGCTCCCGAAGATCGCCGAGGGCGACGCCAACAAGCTCTGGATCGTCCCCAGCGAGATCGGCGACGCCCTCAAGGGCCTGTCCGGAGCGATGGGCAACTTCGGCCCCTTCGGCGGTGGCGGCAACGGCGGCGGCGCCTCCGTTCCGCCCCAGAACAACGGCCCGGGCAACGAACGCCGCGAGAAGCCGAGCATCGACTAGCGGTTGCACCGTAGGCCGGTTCCGCTCCGCGCCCCTCCAGGGGCGCGGAGAACCGCTGGGCGACAGCGACAGGGACAGCGGCCACTCAGGCCGCGGCCCGAGCGAGCCACTCGGGAAGGGCGGCCATGTCCTCCTGCCCCAGAGCCAACAGCATCGCGTCCGCCGGAGTCGGCTCGAACGGCTCCTGGAGCAGCGCCATCCCCGCCTCCTGCGGAGTGCGGTTCGCCTTGCGGTGGTTGTCCTCCGCGCACGCGGCCACCGTGTTCAGCCACGTGTCCTGCCCACCCTGCGCCCGCGGCACGACGTGGTCCACGGTCGTCGCCCTGCGCCCGCAGTACGCGCATCTGTGCCGGTCCCGGACCAGCACCCCCCGCCTCGACCACGGGGCTTGTCTTCGGAACGGCACCCGTACGTATCTGCAGAGTCTGATCACCCGGGGCGCGGGTATGTCCAGATCGGCACCGCGCATGCGCAGTTCGGGGTGGGCCTGCTCGACGACGGCCTTGTCCTGCAGGACCAGCACGACGGCCCGGTTCAGAGTCACCGTCGACAGCGGCTCGAAGCTCGCGTTCAGCACCAACGTGTCACGCATCCGGCCCACCTCCCGTGTGCACCGCCCACCCCCCGGCGGGCTCGGATCAACTCTGGACGGGCGCGCCGAGATGGACAACGCAATAAAAAATGCCCGCCTCTGATCACTTCCAAGACCAGAGGCGGGCAAACGTTCAATGAACGTCGGGCCGCACCATCGCGATGCGTCAGCCCTGGGCGGGTACCTCGTACTCGCCGATGAGCTGGGCGCGCGCGATCGCGTGGAACCGCAGGTTGAAGCCGACGACGGCCGGAGAAGCGTCCGCGTCGGGACCCAGCTTCTCCTGGTCCACCGCGTACACCGTGAAGACGTACCGGTGCGGACCGTCCCCGGGCGGCGGAGCGGCGCCGCCGAAGTCCTTCGTCCCGTAGTCGTTGCGCGCGTGCACGGCACCCTCGGGCAGGCCCTTGAACCCCGCGCTGCCCGCACCCGCCGGCAGTTCCGTCACGGAGGCCGGGATGTCGAACAGGACCCAGTGCCAGAACCCGCTGCCGGTCGGCGCGTCGGGGTCGTAGCAGGTCACGGCGAAGCTCTTGGTCTCCGCCGGGAAACCTTCCCACCGCAACCGCGGCGAGGTGTTCCCCTCCGCCTGGACCTGGGCGCTGCCCAGCGTCGCTCCCGGCTCGATGTCCTCACTCGTCACCGTGAACGACGGCACGGGCGGATGGAAGTCGTGGGGGAGCGGCCGCCGCTTGAGCTCGGTCACCTCGGTACCTCCTGATCGTTCTCGTTCAGTGGCTCCGAGCCTAGAACCAGTTCCGCTTGCTGCCGACCTCGGACAGCCACTGGTTGAGGTAAGCCGCCCAGTCGGTCCCGTGGAAGTCGTTCAGACCCACCTGGAAGGAGCGGTAGGTGTCCGAGCCCTCGCTGAACAGACCCGGCTTCTTGTCCATCTCCAGGACGACGTCCATCGCGTGCTCGTCGGCCACGAAGCTCAGCTCGACCTGGTTCAGGCCCCGGTACTGCGACGGCGGGTAGAACTCGATCTCCTGGTAGAACGGCAGCCGCTGGCGCGTGCCCCGGATGTGGCCCCGCTCCATGTCCGCGCTCTTGAAGCGGAAGCCCAGCTGGATGAAGCCGTCCAGGATCGCCTTCTGCGCCGGCAGCGGGTGCACGTTGATCGGGTCCAGGTCGCCGGAGTCGATGGCCCGCGCGATCTCCAGCTCGGTCGTCACACCGATGTGCATGCCGCGCAGCGACTGCCCGTCGATCATCGTGACCGGCGTCTCCCAGGGGATCTCCAGCCCGAACGGCACCGTGTGCACGGCCCCCGCCTGGAGCTCGAAGGCACCACCGAGCCGTACCTTGGTGAACTCGATGTCCTGCTTGTACTCCTGGTCGCCGCTCTCCACCTCGACCTTGGCCTGCAGGCCCACGGACAGGCCCTCGATGTTCTGGTTGACGGACCCGCCCTGGATCCGCACCTCGCCCTGGACGACGCCGCCGGGCACGACGTTGGACTCGGTCAGTACCGTCTCCACCGACGCCCCACCGGCCCCGAGGCTCGCGAGCAGCTTCTTGAACGCCATGACTCTCCCTTTACGAATGGACCCTCGACCCCTACAAACGCGATAGGGCCACGACCGGTTCCGCCGGCGCCGCACCACGTCTGGACTACCCTCGGAGGGCATGATCGCGCCCCCGGACCGTATGCCACTGCCCCGAGACTTCTTCGACCGCCCCGTACTGGAAGTAGCCCCCGACCTTCTCGGCCGCGTCCTGGTCCGGACGACGCCCGACGGCCCGATCGCCGTCCGCCTCACCGAGGTGGAGGCGTACGACGGACCGAACGACCCGGGCTCCCACGCCTACCGCGGCCGCACCGCGCGCAACGCGGTGATGTTCGGTCCGCCCGGACACGTCTACGTCTACTTCACGTATGGCATGTGGCACTGCATGAACCTGGTCTGCGGTCCTGAGGGCCGGGCCTGTGCCGTGTTGCTGCGGGCGGGCGAGGTGATCGAGGGCGCCGAACTGGCCCGCAGACGTCGGCTTTCGGCCCGGAACGACAAGGAACTGGCCAAGGGTCCGGCCCGCCTCGCCACCGCACTCGACGTGGGCCGGGCCCTGGACGGCACGGACGCGTGTGCCACGGACGGGACTCCTCTAAAGATCCTGACCGGCACTCCCGTCGCCTCCGACCAGGTACGCAACGGTCCGCGCACCGGAGTGGCCGGCGACGGAGGCGACGGCGGGATCCATCCCTGGCGGTACTGGGTGGCCGACGACCCGACCGTCAGCCCCTACCGGGCCCACGTCCCCAGGCGCCGCCGAAGTTGACTCGACCCTGGAAGGTGCGTAATGTGGCCCGAGCCGCTGAACCGGGTACGGCGATCGCCTGCAGCCGGAGCGGCCAAACCACTACCTAGCTACCACCCCTCGTCGGGGTCGATTGTGGCGCGCCCGCGTGCCCTAATTCGAACTCGCGAGACTCGATTATGAGTTCCCGAGGGGCTCCGCTAACGTAGTGAATGTCGAAAGGCCGAAGGGCGAAAGCCCAAAAGCCCCAGACAATCCCGCCGACCGGGAATCGGATGCCGAAAGGATCTGATAGAGTCGGAACCGCCGGAAAGGGAAACGCGAGAGCGGAAACCTGGAAAGCGCCGAGGAAATCGGATCGAGAAAAGATTTGATAGAGTCGGAAACGCAAGACCGAAGGGAAGCGCCCGGAGGAAAGCCCGAGAGGGTGAGTACAAAGGAAGCGACCGTTCCTTGAGAACTCAACAG
>NZ_JAJSZC010000272.1:0-9399 GCF_036815105.1 Streptomyces sp. IBSBF 3136 | reverse complement strand
CCCCCGCGGGTTTTTGGGGGGGGGGGGGGGGGGGCCCCGGGGCCCCCCCCCCCCCCCCGGGCCCCCCACCGTCCGGACGTCGTGCCGCAGTGCCCGGTGCGCAGGTGACGCGTTCTTCGTGGTCGAACTCCACCAGGCAGGCCCCAGCGGGCCCGCCGGCCCTCCGGGGGCCATCCGCGCCACCGCCTAGACCTCGGGCACGCCGCGCAGCGGTGCGCGCAGGACGCCGTCGTCCGCCCCGGAGGCGGCCCGTACCCGCGTCCCGCCGTCGACCAGCAGATCGGCGCCCGTCACCCACTCGGCCGCATCCGAGGCGAGCCACACCACGGCCCGCGCCACGTCCTCCGGCTCGCCGATCCGCCCGAGCGGCAGCTCCGCGGCCAGCTCGGCCTCGCCGGGCTCCCACACGAACCGGGCCATCTCGGTGCGTACGAGCCCGGGGGAGACGGAGTTGACCCGCACCCGGGGCGCGAGTTCGCCCGCGAGCTGCCGGGTGAGATGCAGCAGCGCCGCCTTCGTGGTGCCGTAGGCGCCCACCCGAGGCCCCACGTGCACGGCGCCCTCCGTGCACACGTTGACGACGGCCCCGCCGTGCTCGCGCATCCAGCCGTGCCAGGCGCACTGCACCAGGCGCAGCGGGGCCTCCACGTTGACCGCGAACGCCTCTCGCCAGGCCGCGGCGGGCGCCTCCATCAGGGGCCCGTACGGCCGGTTCGTCGCCGCGTTGTTGACGAGGACGTCCAGCCGCCCGAACTCGCGCAGCACCAGGTCCGTCAGCTCCTCGGCGTGCCCGGGCTCGGCCACGCCCCCGGGCAGCCCGATCCCGCCCAGCTCGGCGGCGGCGCGCCGTACCTCGGCCGGGTCCCGTGCGGTCACGCACACCCGTGCCCCGGCGGCGGCGAGCGCCCCGGCCACGGCACGGCCGATGCCGCGCGTGCCGCCGGTGACGACCGCGGCCCTCCCCTGGAGGCCGTACGAGGGCGTCATCGCCGTACCGTCTCATGACGGACCGTCGGATGACAGAGGCACGGCGGACAGAGGCACCACTGGTAAGTCAAGCCGCCCGCGCGAGTCGAAGGCGTGTTCGCTCCTGTAGGCCGAGTGGGTGATTCGCGTCGACGGGTGGGTGATGCGGTTTGTGGCAAACAGCTGCATATTGAGGGGGATTGGGGGGTCGCAGGACTTCCGATAGTTACACCTTGTTTGCACTCCCTATCGAGCGGACGTCCGCTCATTTGGTTAACCTATGGGGGACGGACAGCAGTAAGGGGTCCCACCCGCACCCACCGTCCGTCCTGGGGTGAGCCGGTCGACAACGGCCTGCTCCGACACGAAGTACCGGCGCCACCGCGTCCGAACTGGTTTTCCATCCAGACCCGAGCGGGCGACGAGAGCCGGAGCGCAGATTGTCCGGTAAGCCCCGAGGGTGAGCCCGACACATAAGGAGTGCGCGGTGACACCGGAGAAGACGAATCGCGAACAGCGCCCCAAGGAACGCACGGAGCGCGGAGGCCGCCGGCCCGGAGAGCTCGGCAGCCTCGACGTGTGGGCACGGTCCGCCCCGATCCGCCTCGCCGGGTACGAGGACGACCTCGCCGAGCCGCACATCCTGCCCAGCGTCGACTGAGCCGGGCCGGATCGTCGCGATCGCCGTGCGCATGGGCGTGACAGGCTCACGCCCATGCCGATCAGAGAAGCCGCGGCCGGGGACCGGCCGCGGATCCGGCCCTTCCGGCACCGCATCGTCGCCGCCGCGGAGACCTGTGCCTGGGACCCCGGCGCCTCCGAGAAGACGGCCCGCGCCATCTGGATGAGCCCCGCCGAGCGCGTCCACGTGGCCGAGGACCCCACCGGGGCCGTGGTCGGTCGAGACGAACCTCCGCCGTCGCCCACTGGAAGTCGCTCGGCTCCACCGTCCTCGGCACGGTCCCCGACGCCTACGACCACCCCCGCCACGGCAGGGTGGGCCTGCACCTCATGCACAAGTCCCGCGCCTGACGGGGGCGCTGCCGGCCGCGACGAGGTCCGCCACGGCCGCGACGTGGTCGGCTAAGCCCGGTCCGCCAAGGGCGCCGTCCGCCGCCACGGACGCCGGGCCTCCAACTCGCCGGCCAGGGCCAGCAGGGACTCCTCCGTCCCGGGGCGGCCCGCCAGTTGGACCGCGCAGGGGGCGCCGGAAGGCAGGGTGCCGAACGGGACCGACATCGCCGGCCAGCCCGTCAGGTTCCATGGCGGGGTCAACGGCGAACAGGCCGTGTTCGCGACGACGTTGCGCAGCCAGCCCCGCTCGTGCCAGGCGACGGCCCGGGGCGAGCGGCGGGCGAGGGCCGGGGAGAGCAGGACGTCGTGCTCGGTGAAGAACGGCGTGAGCCGGGCCCGCAGCCGCTCGCGCCCGTCCCCGGCGCGCACGGAGGCGACGAAGCGGCGGCCCACCGCGGCGTGCACCCGGGTGCGCCGGGCCAGCCGCGCCGGGTCCAGGCCCTCGGCGTCGACGGCCGTACCGGCCGTCCAGTGCCGGAGCGAGGTGACCCCCAGGTCGAGCGGGTAGGGCGGCTCGGCCCGCCGGACCAGGTGCCCGGCCCCGGCCAGCACACCGGCCGCCTGGCGTACCGCGGTCGTGTACGGCGCACCGATCCGCACGCCGGCCAGCGGACTGCGCAGCGCGACGGCGACGCGCAGCGACGGCCGCTGCGCCGGGGGCGTGAACGCGTGGTCCGCGAGGACCGACAGCATCAGCCGCAGATCCTCCACCGTGGTCGCCAGCGGCCCGTTCTCCGCCATGCCGAACCAGTCGCCCTCACCGATGCCCGCCGGCACCACACCGCGCCCCGGCTTCAGCGTGACCAGGCCGCAGTTGGCCGCCGGGATGCGCAGCGAACCCATGCCGTCGTTGCCCAGCGCGAGCGGCACCAGGCTCGCGGCCACGGCGGCCGCGCTGCCGCCGGACGAGCCGCCCGCCGTGCGGGAGGTGTCCCACGGGTTGCGTGCGGTGCCGTGCACCCCCTCCGTGGTGCCGAACACGCACAGTTCGGGCACGTTCGTCAGGCCCACGACCACCGCGCCCGCGGCCCGCAGCCGGGCCACCGTGACATGGTCCTCGGCGGCCGGGGTGTCCGGCGTGGCGGCCGAGCCGACCCGCATGGCCTCACCGGCCACCGCGAGGTTGTCCTTGACGGCCACCGGCACGCCCGCCAGCGGCAGTTCGGCCAGATCCGGCCGTCCCGCCAGCTCGTCGGCCGCGGCGAGCGCCGACGCGGCCAGTACCTTGCGGAACGCGCCGATCCGGCCGTCCAGGCGCTCGATCCGCGCCAGGTGCTCCGCCACCACCTCACGGGGCGTGGCCCGCTTCTCGCGGACGGCGGCGGCGATCTCGGCGGCGGTACGGCCGGCCCAGTTGCTCACGGATGCTCCTCGGAAGGCGACGGTGTTCTCCGCTGCGCGGGAGCGTACCCGTCGGTACGCAGGGAGAACTGTGCACGGTCCGGCCCGCCGCGTCGAGAGGACGCCGGCCCCGCACCGCTCACGAAACCGACGGCCAGGGCCCTCGGCCGGGCGGGCGCTCCGGGTTCCCGGCCGGGTGCGCTCCGGGTCCTCGGCCGGGCGTGCGCTCGGGTTCTCGGCCGGGTGGGCATCGGAGGTCCTCGGCCGGGTGGGCGATTTCAGGCGGGCGGCTCGTCGGCGCGGGCCGCGGGTGCCGTGCTGCCGCGGCCCGTCAGACGGGGGACCGGTACGCCGACCGAGCGGGCCGGCTCCCCGTCCAGCAGGGCCAGCAGTTCGCGGGCCGCCGTGCGGCCGAACTCGGCGCTGTCGCGGGACAGCGCCGACAGCCGCGGTGCGACCATGCGGCACAGGGCCGAGTCCTCCCAGGACACCAGGGAGACGTCCCGGGGTACGGCGAAGCCGAGTTCGGCCGCCGCGGCGAGGCCGGCCACGGCCATCACGTCGTTGTCGTAGATCAGCGCCGTCGGGGGAGCGGAGCCGCCGAGCACGCGGCGGGTCACGGCGGCGCCCTCCGCGTCGGAGTAGTCGGTGGTCACCGAGCGCACCCCGGTGAGGCCCCGGCGCTCCGCCTCCGCGCGGAGCGTGGCGACACGGCGCTGGGTGTGGGCCAGGCCCGGAAGGCCCGCGATGTGCACGATCCGGCGGTGGCCGAGCGCCGTCAGCTCGTCGACGACCGAGGCCATCGCGCCGGCGTCGTCCGCCCAGACGGTGGACAGGCCGGGGTGGCGCATGTCGGGTGCGCCGCCGATGACCACGGCGGGCAGGCCGAGTTCGTCCAGCAGGTCGGGGCGCGGGTCCTCGGCGCGCGGGTCGACCACCAGGACGCCGTCCACCCGGTGCTCCGCCCACCAGCGCCGGTAGACCGCGCACTCGTCGGCCACGTCCCGGGCCACCTGGAAGAGCAGGCCCAGATGGCGCTCGGCGAGCACCTCCTGGATGCCGGAGACCAGGTGGAGGAAGAAGGAGTCGACGCCCAGCGTGTCCGCCGGACGGGCCAGCACGAAGCCGACCGTGGCCACGCCCTCGCCGGAGAGCGCGCGCGCCGCCGTGCTGGGGTGCCAGCCGAGCTGCTCGGCGACCCGGTGGACCCGGGCGCGTGTGGTCTCCGAGACCCCCGGCCGGCCGTTGAGGGCGAAGGACACGGCGCTCTCGGAGACCCCGGCGCGGCGGGCGATGTCCTTCATCGTCGGCCGACGCGCGGGCGATCGCTTCTCCGGCACCCCACGCTCCCTTCCCGTACAGGCCGGTACCGGCCAACTGCTAATGCGCTTGAGTGCACTTACCCTAAAGCGCATTAGCAATCGGCGGCAATAGGTCTCAAGCACCCCTGCGAGCAGGGACTTTGAGTCACTAATGACTTTAGCTGGGTCGAATCCATTGACGCGTCCGGTAATCGATGGGCACAGTCTGGCCCGGCACCTTCCGCCCGTCCCCGCCACCGCAAAGGAGCCCAGCCGTCGTGCGTATCTCCCGCAGAACCCTCGCCGCCGCTGCCGTCGCCCTCGTCCTGCCGCTGAGCGCCTGCGGCTCGGGCGGCGACGGCGGCGGACCGGCCGACGCCTCCGGCAAGGTCGAGGGCGACATCACCTTCCAGACCTGGAACCTGCGCGCCAACTTCAAGCCGTACTTCGAGGGCCTGATAGCGGACTTCGAGAAGAAGTACCCCGGCACCCACGTGAAGTGGATCGACCAGCCCGCCGAGGGCTACGCCGACAAGATCAGCGCCGACGCGGCCGGCGGCACCCTGCCCGACGTCGTCAACGTCTCCCCGGACCTCGTCGCGCCCCTGGCGAAGGCCGGTCTCGCCCTCGACCTCGACAAGACCGCCGCCAAGTACCGGCCCGAGTACCTGGACGGAGCCTGGGCCGGCCACCAGGTGCCGGGACTGAGCGGCACCTGGGCCTTCCCCTGGTACCTGAACACCGGGCCGCTCTTCTACAACAAGTCGCTGTTCGAGAAGGCGGGACTCGACCCCGGCAAGCCCCCCACGACGTACGCCGACCTGTTCGCCGACGCGCTGCGGATGGCGAAGCGCAGCGGCGGCAAGGTCGCCACGCTCGCCAACGTGCCCACCGTCGAGGACTTCGGCCGGTACGGCGTCCAGCTGATGAACAAGGAGGGCACCGGCTTCGCCTTCGACGACGCCAAGGGGGTCGAACTCCTCACCCGGTACAAGGAGCTGTACGACGCCAGGGCGCTCGACCCGCAGGCGCTGACCGCCACCCCCGAGTCCTCCGGGAAGAAGTTCCTCACCGGGGCCGTCGCCATGAACCCCGGCAGCGCCCTGGACCTCGGCAACTTCAGGAAGCAGGCACCGGGCCTCTACAAGAACATCGGGATCACCGACCAGATCACCAGCACCGGCCACGTCAACATGTACGTCATGGGCGTGATGGTCAACTCCCGCACCGCGCACACCCCGGCCGCGGTCGCCTTCGCCCACTTCGTCACCGACGCGCACAACCAGATGTCCTTCGCAAAGAAGGTCGCCATCTTCCCCAGCACCGCCGGCTCCCTCGACGACCCCTACTTCACCGAAGAGGACGGCACCGACGAGACCCGCGTGCGCGTCGCCGCCGCCAAGTCCCTGAAGAACGCGGTCAACTACACGCCCGTGCTGTTCAGCGAGCAGATGAAGACCGCGCTGCGCAACGAGGTCGCCAAGGCCCTGCAGGGCAAGGAGAGCCCCAAGGCGGCTCTCGACAACGCTGTCAAGGCGTGCGACCGGCTGCTGAAGCAGCAGGGCTGACCATGGCAGCCCCCACCGCTCCGCCCCGGATACGGCGGCAACTGCCCACCAGTCCCTGGCTGTTCGCCGCACCCGGGCTGCTGGTCACCGGCGCCTTCGTGCTCTACCCGTTCGTGTCGACCGTGGTGAACTCCTTCACCGACCGCCGCACCCTGGTACCGGGCCGCTTCGTCGGCCTCGCCAACTACCGCGAACTGCTCCACGACGACATGTTCTGGACCGGGCTGCGCAACAGCACGCTCTACATCGCCGGCGTCGTACCGGCCCTGGTGATCCTGCCGCTGCTGCTCGCCCTGCTGGTCCACAAGAACATCCCCGGCATCACCTTCTTCCGGTCCGCCTTCTACACCCCCGTCGTCGCCTCCATCGTGGTCGTCGGGCTGATCTGGGTGTGGCTGCTCGACGAACGGGGGCTGGTCAACTCCCTGCTGGAGGCCGTGGGCGTGGGACGGGTCGGCTTCCTCAGCGACCAGTGGCTGCTCCTGCTGAGCGCCATGGCCGTGACCGTGTGGAAGGGCCTCGGCTACTACATGATCATCTACCTGGCGGCGCTGGCGAACGTACCGCGCGAACTGCACGAGGCCGCCGCCGTCGACGGCGCCGGCCCGGTCCGCCGCTTCCTCACGGTCACCGTGCCCGCCGTCCGCTCCACCATGGTGCTCGTCGCCGCGCTCTCCTCGGTCGCCGCCTTCAAGGTGTTCTCCGAGGTGTACCTGATGGCGGGCCCGAGCGGCGGCCCGGCCGGCGAGGACACCACCCTCGTCATGCTCGTCCAGCGCACCGGCACCGGTCTGACCGGCCGCGTCGGCTACGCCTCCGCCCTCTCCGTCGTCGTGTTCGCGGTCACCGTCGCCCTGATGCTGCTCGTGCTGCGGGCCGACCGGAGGGAGGAGTCATGAGCGTCCTGGAGAAGACGCGGACCGCCCGCCCGGCCGCCCCGGCCGCCGCCCGGGAACCCCGGGTCACCGACGAGCACGGCCGCCGCGTGCGGCCCGCCGAGCTGATCCTTCGCTACCTGCTGCTGCTCGTCGTGCTCGCCCTCACCGTCGGCCCCTTCCTCTGGCAGCTCTCCACCTCCCTCAAGGGCCCCACCGAGGACATCTTCAGCTCACCGCCCGGCTTCCTCCCCGCCCACCCCACCCTGCACAACTACGAGCGGGTCGCCGACACCATCCCGGTCTGGGACTACGCCCTCAACTCGCTGAAGGTCGCGAGCGCGAGCGTCGTGACCAACTGCGCGGGCTCCGCGCTCGCCGGGTACGCGCTCGCCCGGCTGCGCTACCGCGGCCGGCGTGCCACCACCCTCGTCTTCGTGCTGGCCATGCTGGTCCCGGTGGAGGGCATCGTCATCGCCCAGTTCACGACCATGCGGGAACTCGGCCTCAACAACACGCTCATCGGGGTCGTCCTGCCCGGCGCGGTCGGCGCGATGAACGTGCTCCTGATGCGCAACGCCTTCCGCGGCCTGCCCTACGAGATCGAGGAGGCCGCCTACGTCGACGGCGCCGACGCCTGGCAGCGGTTCCTGCGCGTCGCGCTGCCGTCGGTCAGGGGCACCCTCGCGGTCGTCGCCATCTTCGCCTTCATGGGCGCCTGGGACGACTTCCTGTGGCCGCTCATCGTGCTCAGCGACCCCGACCGGTTCACCCTCACCATCGGCCTGAACTACCTGCACGGCACCTTCGCCGATGACGAACGCCTCGTCGCCGCCGGCACCGTCATCGCCGTGGCGCCGCTCATCGCCCTCTTCGCCTGCCTCCAGCGGTACTTCTTCCGCGGGGTCGGCGAGGGCGCGGTCAAGGGCTGAGCCCGTACCCCCGCGAGGAGCAAGGACACCGCATGCCCGCTGCCGTCCGCTTCGGCGTCAACTACACCCCGAGCGAAGGCTGGTTCCACCACTGGCTCGACTTCGACCTCGACTCCGTACGCGCCGACCTGGACGCGATCGCCGCCCTCGGCCTCGACCACATCCGCGTCTTCCCGCTGTGGCCCTACTTCCAGCCCAACCGCACCCTGATCAGGCCCCGCGCCGTCGAGGACCTGGTACGGCTCGTCGACGCGGCCGCCGAACGCGGCCTCGACGTCAACGCCGACGGTCTGCAGGGCCACTTGAGCAGCTTCGACTTCCTGCCCGCCTGGACCCGCACCTGGCACCGGCGCAACCTCTTCACCGACCCGGACGTCACCGAGGGCCAGGCCGCCTACCTGCGCACCCTGGCCGCCGCCCTCGCCGGCCGGCCCAACTTCCTCGGCATGACCATCGGCAACGAGGTCAACCAGTTCGCCGCCGGACCGCACCCGGACCCCGACCGCGTCACCGCCGAGGAGGCCGAGCGCTGGCTCGCCCGGATGCTCGCCGCCTGCGCCGAGGGTGCCCCGGACCGGCCGCACCTGCACGCCTCGTACGACGCCGCCTGGTACCAGGACGACCAGCCCTTCACCCCCGGCCACTCCGCCCGCCTCGGCGCCCTCACCGCCGTGCACTCCTGGGTGTTCAACGGCACCGCCCAGCGCCACGGCCGTACCTCCGTGCCCACCGAGCACCACGCCGCCTACCTGGTCGAGCTGAGCAAGGCGTGGGCCGAGGACCCGCACCGGCCCGTCTGGCTCCAGGAGGTCGGTGCGCCGGCGCCCCTGGTGCCCGCCGAGCACGCGGCGGCCTTCGCCGACGCGACCGTCCGACACGTCCTGGACTGCCCCGACCTGTGGGGCGTCACCTGGTGGTGCTCGTACGACGTCTCCCGCCGACTCGCCGACTTCCCCGAACTCGAGTACGGACTGGGCCTGTTCACCAGCGACCGGCGGCCCAAGGACATCGCCCGCGCCCTGGCCGAGGCCGCCCGGGCTCGCCACGAGCCGCCCGCCACCCGCACCACGGCCCTCGTCGTGCCCGCCGACCCGGGCCACCGCTCCCGCTGCGCACCCGGCGGACCCGTCTTCGACGCCTTCTTCCGGCTGGTCGCCGACGGGGCCCGCCCCACCACCGTCCTGGACACCCGCGCGGACGACAGGGAACACCTCACCGCCCGCGGCATCACCGAAGTCGTCACTCCCGACCAGGTACTCCTCCCCACCCCACACGGAGGCCCTCGCTCGTGAACCCCACCAGACGCACCGTCCTCGCCGTCGCCAGCGCCGCGGCCCTCGCC
>NZ_JAJSZC010000271.1:0-9403 GCF_036815105.1 Streptomyces sp. IBSBF 3136 | reverse complement strand
CCCCACTGCCCCGCCCCACTGCCCACGGCTGACCCCGTCCGACCTCGGGCCCGCACAGAGTCGCCGCGTGCACGGCCTCACCGACAGCCGCACCGACGGCTTCCCCGACGCCCTCGCTCATCGGCTCACCTATCGCCTCACCGTTCGCCGCGCCACCGCGCCGGTCACCGGCGGCCGCGTACCGCAACATCGGAGTTGATTGTCTTGAACCCCCTGACCACCAGCGCCTTCGACCTCCCCGACCGCCTCGCCGCCAAGGCCGACCCGGCGCTGATCGCCGGCGACGAGGAGCACTTCGCGGCCGTCGCGGAGTGTCTCGAACAGTCGATCGCCGAGCTCACCGACCACCTCGACACCGCGCGCCGCGCACCCGGCGGCCTGGGCCGGCACGCGATGGACCGGGACACGGAGATCCACCGGCTGACCGCACGGCTGCGCACACTGCGCCGCTTCGGCCTCGACCTGTGCCTCGGGCACATGGTCGCCGCCGACGACCCGGAGCCGGTCTACGTCGGACGGCTCGGCCTCACCGACAGCACGGGCCGCCGGCTGCTGCTCGACTGGCGCTCCCCCGCGGCCGAGCCGTTCTTCGGGGCCACCCACGCCAACCCGATGGGGCTGACGAGCCGCCGCAGGTACCGCTGGACGAACGGCCGGATCGGCGACTACTGGGACGAGGTGTTCGCCGCCGACGGGCTCGACCGGCACGCCGCGCTCGACGACCAGTCCGCCTTCATCGCCAGCCTCGGCAGCGACCGTTCGTCCCGGATGCGCGACGTGCTCGGCACCATCCAGGCGGACCAGGACGCCATCATCCGTGCCGGGTCGCGCGGCGCGCTCGTCGTCGACGGCGGTCCGGGCACCGGCAAGACCGTCGTGGCCCTGCACCGCTCGGCCTACCTCCTGCACTCCGACCCGCGCCTCGGCCGGCGCAGGGGCCGCGTGCTGTTCGTCGGTCCGCACCGGCCCTACCTGGCGTACGTCGCCGACGTCCTGCCCAGCCTCGGCGAGGACGGCGTACGGACCTGTGTCCTCGGGGACCTGGTCCCCGAGGGCGCCGCGGCCACGGTCGAGACCGACCCGGAGGTGGCCCGGCTGAAGTCTTCCGCAAAGCTGGTGGGGGCCGTCGAGACCGCTGTGAGGTTCTACGAGGAGCCGCCGACGGAGGACATGACCATCACGACCCCCTGGTCCGACATCCGGCTCGGCGCCGCCGACTGGGCGCTCGCCTTCGAGGCTGCGGAGCCCGGCACCCCGCACAACGAGGCACGCGAGCAGGTGTGGCGCGAACTGCTCGACATCCTGATGGCCAAGCACGACGTGGACGCCCCGGAGGACCAGCTGCGCAGGGCGCTGACGCGGGTCAGGGAACTGCGCGCGGCGTTCGAGCGCGCGTGGCCGCTGCTCGAACCGGCCGACCTCGTCGGGGACCTCTGGTCGGTGCCCGCCTACCTGCGCCTGTGCGCGCCCTGGCTCGGCCGCGAGGACGTGCGCCGGCTGCAACGCGCGGAACCCCAGGCATGGACGGTGTCCGACCTGCCCTTGCTGGACGCGGCGCGGCAGCGGCTCGGCGACCCGGAGACGGCCCGGCGCAAGCGGCGGAACGAGGCGGTGCTCGCCGCCCAGCGCGAGCGCATGGAGCGGGTGGTCGACAACCTGATCCAGGCCGTGGCGGACTCCGGCGCCGACGGTGACGAGGGCGAGGGCCTGGTGACGATGCTGCGCGGCGAGGACGCCAAGGTCAGCCTGGTCGACGAGGCGGAGCTGCACCCGGTCGACCCGGACGAGCTCGCGGGCCCGTTCGCGCACATCGTCGTCGACGAGGCCCAGGAACTGACCGACGCCGAATGGCAGATGCTGCTGCTGCGCTGTCCCTCCCGGAGCTTCACCATCGTCGGGGACCGCGCGCAGGCCAGGCACGGGTTCACGGAGTCGTGGCGGGAACGGCTGGAGCGGATCGGCCTGGACCGGATCGAGCTCGCCTCCCTGAGCGTCAACTACCGCACCCCGCAGGAGATCATGACGGAGGCGGAGCCGGTCATCCGGGCGGTGCTCCCGGACGCCAACGTGCCGACCTCCATCCGCGCGGGCGGTGTGCCGGTCACGTACGGATCCGTCGCTGATCTGGACTCCGTCGTCGCCGGCTGGCTCGCCGCGCATGCCGAGGGGATCGCGTGCGTCATCGGCGATCCCGCGTTCCGTCCGACGGCCCGCGTGCGCTCGCTCACCCCTCAGCTGGCCAAGGGGCTGGAGTTCGACCTGGTCGTCCTCGTCGACCCGCAGAACTTCGGCGAGGGCGTCGAGGGCGCGGTCGACCGCTATGTGGCGATGACCCGGGCGACCCAGCGACTCGTCGTCCTCACCAGCTCCTGACACGACGGGAGCGGGCCGGCGGTCTCCAGGTACGGGGAAACCGCCGGCGCCCTCCGGGCCGGCGCCGTGCGGGCGGCGCTCAGGCGTCGGCCATGAGCCCGGCGGCGACCGTGGCACCCAGCTCCCAGCACGCCCCCACGTCGGCCTTGCCCGGTTCGCCGGTGACGGTGACCGCCTCGGCGGCCCGGCGCCAGCCGAGCCCGGTGGTGACGGCCTCGATTGCGCGGACCGCGCCCGTGACGTCGTTGCCGCCGTGGACGTAGTAGCCGAAGGGCCTGCCCCGGGTCTCGTCCAGGCACGGGTAGTAGACCTGGTCGAAGAAGTGTTTGAGGGCGCCGGACATGTAGCCGAGGTTGGCGGGGGTGCCGAGGAGATAGCCGTCGGCGTCGAGGACGTCGGAGGCGGTGGCGGCCAGTGCCGCGCGGCGCACGACCCGGACGCCTTCGATCTCCGGAGTGGTCGCCCCGGAGAGGACGGCCTCGAACAGGGTCTGGCAGTTCGGCGAGGGCGTGTGATGCACGATCAGCAGAGTAGGCACAGCCCGGAACCCTGCCCTGCCGGTGCCGCCGCCCGCAAACGCGCCGGGTGCCCCGCGCGCGGCGTTGTGGGCCCCGGACCGGGGGTGCGACGATGCCGGTCACCTGGAGGGAAACGGGAGGAGTGGACGTGACCGAGGAGGACCGCCGGGCCCCGGCCGCCGTGGTGTTCGACGCGCTGGGTCTCGACTACGAGAAGGCGTTCGTCTCCTCCGAGGGGCACCGGG
The DNA here is from genome assembly GCF_036815105.1 of Streptomyces sp. IBSBF 3136. Taxonomy (NCBI): domain Bacteria; kingdom Bacillati; phylum Actinomycetota; class Actinomycetes; order Kitasatosporales; family Streptomycetaceae; genus Streptomyces; species Streptomyces sp. IBSBF 3136. The sequence continues at coordinate 6,267 of NZ_JAJSZC010000271.1, read as the reverse complement.
CCTCGCTCCAGTGGCTGCTGCAGCGGCTCGAACCGGGCAGCCGGGTGCTGGACGTGGGCAGCGGTACGGGACGGCCGACCGCGCTGACGCTCACCGGGGCCGGCCACCGGGTGCTCGGCGTCGACGTCTCCCCCGTCATGGTCGAGCTCGCCTCCCGCCAGGTGCCCGGAGCCGAGTTCCGCCTCGCCGACATCCGCGAACTGCCGCTGAAAGAGGGCGAGTTCGACGCGGCGTGCGTCTACTTCTCGCTGCTCCAGATGTCCCGTGCCGAGCAGTCGGCGCTGGTGCGCGCGCTGGCGCGTGCCCTGCGCCCCGGTGGGCTCGCGGTCCTGGCCACCGTCCCGCTGGACGTGGAGGGCGTCGACGGGGTCTTCATGGGGCAGCCGGTGCGGCTGACGAGCTACTCCGCCGAGGACTTCGCGGCCGTGGCCGCCGCGGCGGGCCTGACGGTACTGTCCGCCGAGCACGCCACCTTCTCCCCGGCCCACCCCGACGCCGTGCCCGAGCCGCACCTGTTCCTGTACTGCCGGCGCGACGCGGACTGAGCCCCGGCCGGCCCCCAGCCGTACGCGATTTATCCGTACGGCCCTGTCGGCACGCTCGGTTACAGTGGCCGCTGCCAACCGGAGGGGAGACAGCGGTGCAGGTCAGGGTGGGGTCGGGGCGGGCGCGCGTGGTCCAGGCCGTGGTGCTGGCGGCCGTGCTGGGCGGTTGCGCCCAGCCCGACGACTCGGCGGCCAAGCCGTCGGGGAGCACGTCGGCCAAGGGCGCGGGAGCGACGAGTGCCGCCGCGGCGAGCGGTGGCACGATCGGAGCGGCCGGTTCGGCCTGCGAACTTCCGGTCAGCTTCGACATCGCCAAGCACTGGAAGGCCAAGGGCATCGCGGCCGGGAAGGAGCTGTCCAAGGCGTCGAAGGGGTCGGACGGCGACCTGTCCGGAGCGCTCGCCGACAGCCTCCTGCGCCAGGGTCCGGTCACCGCCGCCTGCGAGATCGACGCCAAGCCCGCCGGCCACATCGGGTTCCTGCGCGTGTGGACCGGCGAGGCGCGGGACGCCGACGCGCGGTCGGTGCTGCGGCAGTTCGTCGCCGCGGAGGACAACGTGAGCAAGGAGAAGTACCGCACCGTCAGCACGGGCGGCGGCCTCCACGGCGTGGAGGTGGAGTACCTCTACACGAGCAAGCTCCTGGACGAGACGAAGCAGGAGCGCGCTCTCGCGGTCACCACGGCCGACGGTCCGGTCGTCCTGCACCTCGGCGGGATGGACACCGAGGAGCACGAGGCGATGCTGCCCGCCTACGAACTCGCCAAGCGGACCCTGCGGGCGGGCTGACGGACGTCCGTGCCCCGGTCGCTCACTCCGGTGCCGTGGCCCGGCCCAGATAGGTGAGCGGGCCGGGGTCCGCCACCGGGATCACGTGGAAGCCGAGCCGGTCGTAGAACGCGCGGGCGCCCGTGTTGGCGGTGACCATGCCCAGGTGGACGGCCGGCACGCCCTGTCCGTGCAGGGCGTCGAGCAGTGTACGCATCAACCGGCGCCCGTGCCCGTGCCCTTGCCAGGGCGGCAGCAGGTCGATGTGCAAGTGGGCCTGGTAGGCGATGAGTTCGGGCAGGAGCATGCGCTCCGGGTGGTACAGGAGGCCGATCATCTCCTCGGTGGGCGTGCGCGGCGGCGCCGTGGGTGCCGGGTACCGGCCGGCCAGCCGGGGGATCCACTCCTGCCTGAACTGCGTCACGAACCGCTCGGTGTCCGCGGTGGCGACGACGTACCCGACCGCCCGGCCCGCTCCGTCGTCCAGGACGAAGGCGAGGTCCGGATCGAAGTGGCAGTACGGCTCGGCGAAGAGGGACGGCATCAGTCGCGGGTCCGGGTAGAGGGCCCGGGAATCCCCTCCGTCGTGCGCGGTGCGGACGCAGATGTCGGCGACCGCGTCGCGGTCCGCCGGGCGGTAGGGGCGGACGGTGGGGCTCGAGTCCTTGGACGAGGGTGGCATGGGGCCATCCTCGTAGAGTTGGGAGCGCTCCCACAAGAGGTTTGCGGTGCGGTGGACGGACGACGGCGGCCCCACCACGGTGTGGTGGGGCCGCCGTCGCACTCGGTCGTACGGGCCGTCAGTAGCTCAGCCGCCTGGCTCGCAGCAGCATGACGAGTCCGGAGAGGGCGAGCAGCACACCGATCGCCGCGGGCCACAGGTGCGCGCCGGTCTCGGCGAGGCTGCCCTGGTTCCCCTGGGCCTCCTGCTGCGCGGCCGGCGCCTGGGTCTGGACGCCGGCGGGGGTCTGGGTGGCCTCGCCGACCTCACCCGCGCCGGAGCCGGACGGCGTGACGGAGGCACCGGCCCCGCCGGCACTGCCGCCCTTGTCGGCCTTGTCAGCCTTGCCGCCCTGGTCCGCCGTCGTGGACCCGGTCGACTTGCCCGCGTCGTCGGACTTGCTCCGGTCCGTGGAGTCGTCCTGACCGGCGGGCTTGTCGTGCGTGGTGGACCGGTCGTGCCGGGAGGGCTGGTGGTGCCCGGCCGGCTGGTCGTGCTTGGTGGTGTTCGCCGGTGCGGTCGTCGTCCCGGTCCCCGGTTCCTGGGCCGGGGCGGAAGTGGCCGGGGCCGGGGCCGGCGGCGCCGCCGTGGCGGTCGCACCCGGGTCGGCCGTGGCACCGTCGCCGGGCGTCGCCGTGGCGCCGTCGCCCTGGCTCGGGCTGGGGTCCGCCGTGGCGCCCGAGCCGTCACCGCCGCGCGCTCCGCAGGTACGGCCGGAGTTGATGCAGTCGACCATCTGGCGCATCAGGTCCTCGTCGAAGACGTTGATGAAGTCGCCGTGGTCGGTGACCGGCTTGTGCAGCTGCTCGGGGAAGGAGTCCACCGCGAAGAGCGGGACCGTGCGCCCGCCGTCGTTCAGGCTCGGCGCGGCGACGTCGTAGACGATGCGCTGCACCAACTGGGGAATCGCCTCGAAGCCGTCGGGGCAGGCGCCGTCCGGGGTGGCGAAGGCCACGTGCGTACGGTGGTTGGCGCTGTCGATGTTGCGGCCGTCCCAGCAGCTCTGGAAGTGGAAGGTGCGCACCACGTCGCTGCCGGGCGGGCACAGCGGGTACTTGTCCTTGAGCTGGCGGTTCTCGTAACCGGTGCAGCTCCAGGAGGCGTTGGCGTTGGCGGGGCCGTTGACGAATGCCTTGGCGTCGCCGGTGATGATGCGCAGCAGGCGCGGCATCTCGGTGACCTTGCCCCGCGGGCTGCCCACGAAGGTCAGCGTGACCTGTTTGGGGGTGACGATCTGACCCGCGTTGCCCTCGGTGCCGCCGCCGGGCGAACCGGCGTCCCGTTCCTGCTTGCCGTTCTGCAGACGCAGCACCGGCCAGTAGTACGTGGACCTGTCACCCCGGTCCACACAGCTGGTGTCGGCCTTGGCCAGGTCGTCGTCGCTGGCGAAGGCGTTGTTGGACTGGTTGCCCACGTAGTCGTGGAAGTGGTGGGCACCGTTGGAGACACCGGGGGCGACGATCACGTTGTCGGAGTTGAACAGGCCGCCCGCGTTGACACCGCAGTCGGAGGTGAAGCTGCCGCGCGAGGCGTCGGCCTGCTGGGGCGGGTTCGGCACGTTGGGCTGGACGGAGGTGATGTCCGTGTAGTCGGAGACGACGGGTCCGTTGCCGCCCTGCCCGGCGCCCGCCTGCCCGCCGCCGTTCTGGCCCTGGCCGCCGCCCTGCTGGGAGCCGCCGCCCGGGGACACGGTGTCCTGGCCCGCGCCGGCCGTCTCACCACCCGTGCCGTCCTGGCCGGGCCGCAGCGTGCAGGCGGCCAGGGACTCGAGGCCCTCCGGCCGGTCGCCCACCCGGTCGATGGCGACGGCTATGCGCTCGATGGTCGCGGCCCGCTTCTCCTTCAGCGGGTTCATGATCGATTCGTCCGCCGAGGCGGGGTCCTGCCTGACGGCCTGTGCCGAGGACTGGAGTTGCTGGTAGGCGGCCGCCGTCTGCTGGTCCAGTTCGGCGAGTTGACGGTCGACCTCGTCACGCGCCTCGTCCGGCACGGCGGTCAGCCGGGTGCCGACGTCCGGGCAGTCGATGGTGGCCATGCCCGCCGACTTGACCTGTCCGGTCGCGCCGGTGCCGTCCTGCCCGCTCCAGGAGCCCTCACTCGCGGAGGCGTAGACGTTGACGGCGACGAGACCGCCTCCGCCCAGCATCAGGGCGACCGCTGCGAAGGTCGCGCGTCGTGCGCCGGTCTGGCGTCTGCGCCTGTTGCGTACCACGGTGGTCCCCTTGTGTGAAACGGTCGGTCGGGCGTGGAGTTCCCCCGCCCCCATACGGTCGGCGGCGCCCTTGTGTTCAACCGGATCGGAAATTAACAGGGACCTCACAGAAAAGCGCAACCACCCCGCCAACGGTCGGGTACGGCGGATCGACGGCCGAAGCGGTCCCGGGGGAGGCCGACAAGCCTGCCCAGTCGAACAACGCGGCGAACATCACGAATATGTATCGGACATACCGCCCGCCGACCTTCACACGAGGGACACAAGTTGGCTAGGTTGACGCCAGGCCGCCCGGCTGCCCCCTGCGAATCCGCCGTGGCGCCCGGAGCCGGGGCTCGACCGACTCCGGGATCGGCCCAACTGCCCTGAGGGGCGAGGAAGGAGTACGTCTTCCATGGCGCCGGAGAGCCCCGACGAAGTACGGCAGCGGATCGACTCCCTCTACGAGCGGGCGGAGAACGCGACGGGGAACTACAACGCGACCCGGGCCATGACCGCGGCCACCCGTTCCAGAGGCGTCCCGCTGGCCAAGCGGTCCGGCAGACGCACGGACCCCGAGCTCGACGCGGTGTCCCGGCAGTGGTTCGACGGGGCGCGCGCCAAGCTCGGCCCGACCGTCCCCGCCGTGCTCCCCGCCGACCGGCAGCCCGCCCGCCCGGCGGCGCCCGCCCGCTCCCGGGACCGGGCGGACGGCGACGCCAGGGAATCCCTCGCCGCCGATCTCGGCCTGCCCGAACTGCCGCCGGCCCGGCCGGCCGCCCGCCCGGTGGCCGCGCTGCCGGCCGGCCCTTCGGCGGGCCCGGCCGGCCACCCGCGCCCCTCCCTGGAAGCGGGAACCGCGGCCCTGCCCGGCGGCCGGGACGTGGAACGTCCGGGCCACGCGCTGGAGTTGCCCGGACCGGCCGGCTGGACCGCGGCGACCGCCACCGACCGCGGCGCACCCGAGGCCGCAGACGGACCCGGCTTCCCCCAACTCACCGGCACCGGCGCGGCGGCGCCCCTCGCCCTCAGCGCCACGGGCACGACCGCCGCACCCACAACCGGCGGGATGGCCGGAGGGACAGCCGGAGGGATGGGCGGCGGGATCGCCCAGCTCGCCGAACCGGGTGCGTTCGCCCGCGAGTTGTCGCCGCCCGGAGGGGGGCCGACGCCGGGCTCGGGCGGCGCCCCGGGCGAGACGGCCGTCCTCCCCGCCGTGCCGCTGCCCACCACGCCGGTGCGCGAGCCCAGGCAGCTGACGCTCTCCGCCGCCGCGCCCCGGCGCCCCTCCCCCGCGGACTTCAAGGCGACCAACCGACGCAAGCTCGCCCTGGCCCGGGATGTGCTGTCCCGCCACACCGCCTCGCTCAGCACGCCACCCATGGCCGTCGCCCCGGTGCCGCAGGACGCCTGGAACACCGGGGCGCAGGACGCCTGGAACGCTGGGGCGCAGGACGCCTGGAACACCGGGGCGCAGCGGGTCCTGTTGCCGTCCGCCCTCGAGCAGTCGGGCCAGTGGCAGCAGTCGGGTCAGCCGGCCACCGGGCAGTGGATGCAGCCGCAGTGGGGCGCTTCCGCGGTGATGACACCCACGGGCCCGGCCGCCTCTCTCCCCACGGTGACTCCCGCGACGGACACAGGGGCTTTCGCCTCCGTCACCCACACCGATCAGTACAGCCCGCTCACCGACACGGGCTCCTTCGCCCGAATCGCCCCCGGCTCGCTGACGGACACGGGCTCGTACGCGGCCGTCGTTCCCGACCCGGTGAGCTCCACGGGGTCGTACGCACCGGTCGTCGGCAACCCCCTGCCGGACACCGGCTCATACGCTCCGGTCACCGCCGATGCCCTGACGGACACCGGTTCGTACTCTTCGGTCACCGCCACCCCCTTCGCGAACTCGGGCTCGTACGCCTCCCTCGCTTCAGTCGCCGCCGACCCGGTCACGAACACCGGCTCGTACGCCCCGATCCCCGCCGGCCCCTGGCCCGGCACGGGCTCCTTCGCACAGGCCACCGCCACCCCCCTGGCCGACACGGGGCC
>NZ_JAJSZC010000270.1:0-9561 GCF_036815105.1 Streptomyces sp. IBSBF 3136 | reverse complement strand
GCCCCGGGTCGCCCCCCGCAGGCCCCCCGCGCCTCACAGGTAGTCCTCCAGGCGTGCCACGGCGTACCCGTCGCGCGTGACCTTGTTCAGGAAGCGGCGCATGTCGTCGACCATCGTGCCGTTCCAGTCGTTGCGGCCGCGGAAGTGGGTGAGCACGATGTCGCCGGGGTGCAGGCTGCGGTCGTCGTCGCGGTACTCCCAGTGGTCGACGAAGACCTCCTCGTCCCAGATGGGCGCGTACTTGATCCCGCAGGACCTGGCGGCGCGCAGGGTGTCGCCGTTGTAGTCGCCGTAGGGCGGCCGGAAGATCGTCGGCGCCTTGCCGAACTGCTTCTTCATGACGGCCTGCATGCCGCAGATCTCGTCCTTCTGCTCCTCGTAGGAGAGACCGGGCAGGTAGGGGTGGGTGAGGGTGTGGTTGTTGAGGGTGTGGCCCTCGGACTGCATTTTGCGGAAGTAGCCGTAGTCGTTCTTGACGAGGTAGTTGCTGAGGAACGCCGAGTAGGGGACCTTCAGGTCGCTCATCATGCGCAGGAAGTCCGGGTCCTTGTTGTCACCGTCGTCGATGGTGAGGAACACGACCTTCTGCCTGGTCGGGACGGTGGTGAAGACCGGGGGCAGGTTCTCCTCCCGCTGGCCGTCCACCTCGAAGCCGTCGCGCGGGGTGATCTTCGGCTTGACGGCAGGTGGGGCCGGGGGCGTGAGCGGCACCTGGTCCAGGTTCCAGCGTCTGGCGGCGGCGACCAGGCGCTCGTGCTCGGCGGCGAGGCGCGCCCGGCGGTCGGCCGGACGGTCGGGGCCGCCCTGGCCGGGCTGCCGGCCGGGGGCGCCCCCGGAGCCGGAGTCCGTACCCGGGGCGGAGCAGCCGGAGACGACGGCGGCGGAGGCAAGGGCGGCCAGTCCGCAGCGGAGGACGACTCCTTGGAGCCGTGACCGAAATTTGTCATTTTGTACTACTGCTCGCATGGTGCCGGATCCTCGCAGGCCCCGGCACCGAACCCGGGCCGACACCGCCGCCCGGAAGCGCACCGTCCACCGACTGGCCCACAATGACCCGGTGAACGACCTCGCCCTCCTCCTCACCCCCGAAGGCCGCGCCCTCCTCGACGTGGTGCGCGACACCGACCCCGCGCGGGAACTGGCCGTCGCCACCCGGCTGCGCCGCGAGCACCCGGCCGAACTGGTGTCGGCTGCGCTGGGGCAGGCCCGGCTGCGGCAGCGGGCGGCCGCGAAGTTCGGGGCCGAGGACGCGGGGCGGATGTTCTTCACGCCGAACGGCGTCGAGCAGTCGACCCGGTCGAGCGTGGCGGCGTACCGGGCGGCGCGGATGAAGGACCTGGGCGTGACCTCGGTCGCCGACCTGTGCTGCGGGATCGGTGGTGACGCGATCGCGCTGGCCCGGGCCGGCATCCGGGTGCTGGCCGTGGACCGGGACCCGCTGACGGCGGCCGCCGCGCGGGCGAACGCGGAGGCGCTGGGGCTCGCCGGGCTGATCGAGGTGCGCGAGGCGGACGTCACGGAGGTGAGCACCCGGGGGTACGACGCCGTGTTCGTGGACCCCGCGCGGCGCGGCGGACGGGGCAGGATCTTCGACCCCGAGGCCTACTCGCCGCCCCTGTCGTGGGCGGTCGGGGCGGCCCTCGGCGCGCCCCGCGCCGCGCTGAAGATCGCGCCGGGCATCCCGCACGAGGCGATCCCGGCCGAGGCGGAGGCCGAGTGGATCTCGGACGGCGGCGACGTGAAGGAGGCCGTGCTGTGGTTCGGGTCCGGGGCACCGGGCACCGTGCGGGCCACGCTGCTGCCGGGCCCGCGCACCCTGCCGGGACGGGGCCTGCCCGACCCCGGAGTGCGGCCCGTGGGGCGGTACCTGTACGAACCCGACGGCGCCGTCATTCGCGCCCACCTGGTCGCCGAGGTGGCCGAGGAGGTCGGCGGCGGCCTCGTCGACGCGACGATCGCCTACGTCACCGCCGACGCGCTGCGCCCGACGCCGTACGCCACCGCCTACGAGATCACGGACCGGCTCCCGTTCAACGTGAAGAGGCTGAAGGCCCTGCTGCGGGAGCGCGAGGTGGGCGTCCTGACGGTCAAGAAGCGGGGATCGGCGGTCGAGCCGGAGGAACTGCGCAGGAAGGTCAAGCCCCAGGGCCCGCACTCCGCCACGGTCTTCCTCACCCGCGTCGCGGGCGCCCCCACCATGCTGCTCGGCCACCCGGCCCGCTGACGCGCCCGCTCAGCCGTCCCCGGCGGCCCGGCTCAGCAGGAGCGCGCGTTCGCGTGCGTTGCGGGTCAGGGACGCCGCGCGGGCGAACTCCGCGCGGGCCTCCGCCGTGCGGCCCAGCCGGGTCAGCAGGTCGCCGCGCACGCTGGGGAGCAGGTGGTAGTCGCGCAGGGCGGGTTCCGCCGCGAGCGCGTCCACCAGCCGCAGGCCCTCGGCGGGACCGTCGGCCATGGACACGGCGACGGCCCGGTTCAGTTCGACGACCGGGGACGGGGAGCGGGCCGCGAGCAGCCCGTACAGGGTGGCGATGGTCCGCCAGTCGGTCTCCTCGTAGGTGTACGCGTGCGCGTGGCAGGCGGCGATGGCGGCCTGGAGGCCGTAGGGGCCGGGAGCGCCGCTGCCGGTGGCTTCGGCGCGGGCGAGGGCCTGGACGCCGCGGGCGATGAGCATGCGGTTCCAGCGGCGCCGGTTCTGGTCCTTCAGCAGCACCGGTGTGCCGTCGGGGCCGGTGCGGGCCGCGGCGCGGGAGGCCTGGAACTCCAGCAGCGCGGTCAGCCCGTGCACCTCGGGCTCCTTGGGCATCAGCGCGGACAGGACCCGGGCGAGACGCAGCGCGTCCTCGCACAGCCCGGGCCGCAGCAGGTCGTCGCCCGCGGTGGCCGCGTAACCCTCGTTGAAGATCAGGTAGATGACGTCGAGGACGGACCCGAGGCGGGCCTCGCGGTCCGGACCGTAGGGCACCTCGAAGGCGACGTTCCTGGTCGCCAGGGTGCGCTTGGCGCGGACGACGCGCTGGGCGACCGTCGGCTCCGGGACGAGGAAGGCACGGGCGATCTCGGCCGTGGTCAGGCCGCCGAGCAGGCGGAGGGTGAGCGCGGTGCGGGCCTCCGGGGACAGCACCGGGTGACAGGTGGTGAAGACCAGCCGCAGCAGGTCGTCGTCGATGTCCTCGGGGTCGGCGGGTTCCTCGGGCGGGGCGGTGGTCTCCAGGTCCCGGCCGATCTCGGCGAGCTTGCGGGCGTACGTCTCGCGGCGCCGGACGAGGTCGACGGCGCGGTGCCGGGCGGTGGCCATGAGCCAGGCGCCGGGGTTGCCGGGCACGCCGTCCCGGGGCCACCGTTCCATCGCCGCGACGAGCGCGTCCTGCGCCAGTTCCTCGGCGATGCCGACGTCCCGCACGATCCGGGCGACGCCGGCGACGATCCGCGGGGACTCCAGGCGGAAGACGGTCTCGATCGCGTGCGCCGCGGTGGGCTGTGGTTCCACAGCCCACCATGCAACACCCCCGGGCGGCCGTACGCCAGGGAGGACTCAGCCCTCCGCGATCTCCCGGACCTCACAGGTGACGGTCCAGAACTCCTCGTGGACCCGCAGGAACCGCTTGGTCCACTCCAGCGCCTCGGCCTTGTCCTTGCACTGCATGATCGCGTAGCCGCCGATGACCTCCTTGGACTCGGTGAAGGGCCCGTCGGTGACCGAGATCCGGCCCCCCTCCCAGTGCACCCGGGTGCCCTGCGAGGTGGGGGTGAGGCCGGCGGTGTCGAGCATGACGCCGGCCTTGGTGATCTCCTCGATCAGTTCGCCCATCCGCCGCATCAGCTCCTCGCTGGGGCCCTCGGCGGGGGCGGAGTTCTCGTCGATGCGGATGAGGGACAGGTAGCGGGGCATGGTGGCTCCTCCGGTCGGGGCGGCGGGGCCTTGTCCCCGCCGCTCACCCGTGCGTCGAACGGGAGACACCCGGATCGACACACTCACCGGAGATTTTTTTCCGGCGTCCGCGCCTACTTCAGCTCGAACCCGAACCCCGCCTTCGCGTACGGCGCGCCCACCGCCTTCCCGCCGAAGGCGAGCGCCGCGCCGGTCACCACGCCCGACGACTGTCCGCGCAGCACCCAGACCGTGCCGTTCCCGCCGTCCTCGTAAGGTGCGGCGGCGGCGAGGTCGGCGTGCCGGTCGCCGTTGATGTCGAGCAGCCGGACGGCGTACCCGAAGCCGTCGTACGGTTCGGCGCTGCCGGGAACCCCCGCGGTGTTCTGCGTGAAGGCCTGGGCGCCGGTGCCGGTCAGCCCGGAGCGGCCGCCGCGCAGCACGTCGACGACGCCCTCGCCCGTGTTCTCGCCCGGCGCGCCGACCGCCACGTCGGCGATGCCGTCGCCGGTGACGTCACCGACGGCGATCGAGGCGCCGAACCTGTCACCCTCCTCCGTGGCGCCGGGGACGCCGGGCGTGTTCTGCGTGTACGTCCGCCAGGTGTCCCTGTCGCCCAGCCCGGAGGGCGAGCCGTACGCCACCGAGATGCGCTCGTCCTCCGAGAAGGCGGTGACAAGGTCGTCGTAGCCGTCGCCGTCGAGGTCGCCGATCGCGGCCGGGCCGTTGCCGCCGGGGAAGTCGGTGACCCGGGTGAGCCCGGCGGGGCCGCTGACGTACACCTCGACGCAGTGGCTGCCGTCGCCGCAGTAGGAGGTCAGGGCCAGGTCGGTGCGGCCGTCGCCGTTGAGGTCGCCGGTGACGCCGTCGTGGACGTCGAGGTACCCCAGGTGGTCGGGGTCGAGCGGGGTCTTCCCGGCAGGGGTGCCGGTGCGCTTGAGCGGGCCCTTCCAGAGGGTGGCGGTGGTGCCGATCGGGTCGTCGCCGGTGGCGAAGCCGCTGCGGAACACGGCGAGGTCGAGGCGTCCGTCGCCGTCGAAGTCGCCGGTCTGGGTGTCGGTGGCGCGGATCGACGTGCCGCCGGACAGCCCGTGCGGGCCGCCCCAGACCACGACCGCGTCGGCGGACGAGGAGGCGGTGCCGACGACGAGGTCCGCGCGGCCGTCGCCGTCGAGGTCGCCCTTGGACACCTGCAGGCCGAACTTCTGGTTCTTGGCCGGGCTGCCGGGAATCCCGGCCGTGGCCCGGCTGATGATCGCGCGGTGGCTGGTGGACAGCCCGTGCGGACCGCCGTACATCACGGTGACGTAGCCCGCCCCGGACTGTCCGCCGACCGTCCCGTTCGGGGCACCGACGGCCAGGTCGGCGTATCCGTCGCCGTTGAAGTCGTCGCGGACGGGGGCGACGGCCCCGGACGCGGACGCCGGTGGTGCGACGACGCCGAGCGAGGCCATGCCCAGCACCAGGGGAACCGCCCAACGGGCGTGCGAACGTGCGGAGAACACCACTAGACCCTCTCGTTGCCGTGAGTCGAACACGGTAACGAGACTGCCCGGCAGGGACTTTGGTTGTAGACGTCAGCGCAGCGACGCCCACAACCGGCCGGCCGCCGGTTCCCTGGCCACCACCCGGTTGGGGTCGGAGGGCGCCCTCAGCCACGGCATCACCACCGTGCGCACCCGGTCGGCCGTCAGGCCCTTCAGACTCTGCCCGAGGGTGGACAGCTCGCCCAGGGAGTCGAGGCCGGTGTCCGTGGTGAGGCCGGCGGTGGCGGCGTCGGCGACCCTGTAGAGCCGGGCGGGATCGGTGAGCAGGCTGGTTCGCGCCATCTGCGCGAGCAGGGCTTTGACGAGTTTCTGCTGGAGCCCTATGCGGCCGAGGTCGCTGCGGTCGCCCACGCCGTACCGGGTGCGGGCGAGGGCGAGCGCCCGGGTGCCGTCCAGGTGGTGGGTGCCGGCCTTGAGGTGCAGCCGGCTCTTGTCGTCGTCGATGTCCTGGGCGGTGGTGATGTCGACGCCGCCGAGCGCGTCCACCAGCTTGGCGAAGCCCGAGAAGTCGACCTCCATGTAGTGGTCCATGCGGACGCCGGTGATCGACTCGACGGTCTTCACCGCGCACACCGGACCGCCCAGCGCGTAGGCGGTGTTGAACATGACCTGGTGGGCCACCGCGGTGGAGCCGCCGGAGGGCAGCGGGCAGGAGGGGCGGGTGACCAGGGTGTCGCGCGGGATGCTGACGACCGTCGCCCTGGTCCGGCCGGCGTCGATGTGCACCACCATCGCCGTGTCGGAGCGGGCGCCGGCGCTGTCGCCCCCGCCCAGCTTCCTGTTGGCCTTGCCGCTGCGCGAGTCGGAGCCGAGGACCAGGATGTTCAGGGCCCCGGTGGGCAGCGGCGCGGTGGGGGGCGAGGCGCTCGCGGAGGGGGTGACCACCGCCCGGGCCGGGCGGTCGCCGCCGAGCGCGCTGTCGATGTCGACGCTTTTGATGTTGCGGTTCAGGTGCCAGTACGCGTAGCCGGCGGCGGCCGTGCCCAGCACCAGGGCGCCCGCCAGGACGAGACCGGCGGCCTTCAGCACGCGCGACCGCCGGCCCGTCCGTCTGCCCGCTTCGCCTTGTTCCTCGTTTCGCGTCACGGGCAGGAACGTAAGTCCGAATTATTAGCGGACTGTTAGCGAAGGGCACCAAGGACGGTTTTCTCGTGAGATTCTCATCCCAGGGTCACCGTGGGCACCGGATTGCCGCCGCTCCACGAGGCGTTGAACCCGAAGGTCACCGAACCCCCGTCGGGTACTGCGCCGTTGTACGAGGCGTTCGAGCAGGACACGGCCGCGCCCGACTGGGCGCAGGTGGCGTTCCACGCCTGAGTGACCCGCTGACCCGCGCCGTACGTCCAGCTCACCTTCCAGGACGCCAGGGAGGCGCCCGAGCAGGAGATCCGCACCTGCCCGGTGAAGCCGCTGTCCCACTGGCTGCTCACGCTGTAGGCGGCGGTACAGGCCCCGGTGGGCGGGGGCGGGGTGGTCGTGGTGCCGCCCAGCGCCTCCGCGATGCCGCGGTACGCCGGTTTCGGTGCGTAGTTCTCGTCGTACGGCGTCGCCGCCCCGTAGCCGGGGAAGGTGCTCGGCACCCAGGAGTCGGAGTCCGCGAAGCCCCACACGGTGAGGTTGACGCAGCGGGTCACCGCCACACAGGCGGCCACGACCGACCTGAAGTCGGCTGCCTGCTGGGCGAGTTTGCCGCTGTCGGCGGGCAGGGCCATGCGTACGTCCAGCTCGGTGATCGCCACGTCCACGCCGAGGTCGGCGAAGCGCTGGATGTTCTGCTGGAGGGTCGAGGGCACCTGGCCGAGGATGAGATGGGCCTGGAGGCCGACGCCGTCGATCGGGACGCCCTGCTGCTTGAGGGACTTGACGAGGTTGTACAGGGCGGTGGACTTCGCGTCGACGCCCTCGACGTTGTAGTCGTTGATGTACAGCTTGGCGTCGGGGTCGGCCGCGTGCGCCCAGGTCAGGGCGTTGGCGATGTAGCCGGAGCCGAGGCCGTCGTACCAGAGGTCGGCGCGGTAGGTGCCGTCGTCGTTGAAGGGCTCGTTGACGACGTCCCAGGCGGCGATCTTCCCCTTGTACCGGCCGACCTCGGTGCTGATGTGGTTCTGCAGCAGGCTGCCGAGCTGGGCCGGAGTCCAGCTGCCGTTCGTCAGCCAGCTCGGGTTCTGGCTGTGCCAGACCAGGGTGTGGCCGCGCACCTGCTGGCCGTGCGCCTGGGCGAAGGCCACGATCTTGTCGGCCTCGGTCCAGTCGAAGCCGCCCCGGGTGGGCTCGACCGAGCCCCACTTCATGGCGTTGCCCGGGGTCAGCGAGCTGAACTGCGCGCCGGCGAGGTCACCGTAGGTGCCGGTGAGCTTGGAGCCGGTGACGGCGGTGCCGACGACCTTGCCCTTGGCGGCGGCCAGGTCGCGCAGCGGGGGGTCGGCGGCGTGCGCCGCGGGCGCCGTGCACACGAGCGCCGCACCGGCCAGCAGGGACGCGAGGGATAAGCCCGTTCTCAGAGATCTCATGAGGGATGCCTCCGAAAGTTTCGGTCGGATAACCGACTGGCTCGGAGAGTGTGGGGCTGCCCCCGGCACCCGTCAATACGCGCACCCCTACGCGACCGGGGGCACTCCGGTGCTGGACCGCACCACCAGGCTCGTCGCCAGCTCCACCCGGGTCGCCGCCCGTTCGTCCTGCGCGCGCCCGAGTTCGAGCACCAGCCGGGCGGCGGACTCTGCCATCTCCGTCAGCGGCTGCCGCACGGTGGTCAGCGGCGGGCCCACCCACCGGGCCACCGGCAGGTCGTCGAAGCCGACCACGCTCAGGTCCTCCGGGATGCGCAGCCCCAGTTCGCGCGCCGCCTCGTACAGCCCCAGCGCCTGGAGGTCGTTGCCCGCGAACACGGCGGTGGGCCGGCCGGGGCCGCGCAGCAGCTCAAGGCCCAGGCGGTAGCCGGAGTCGTGGTGGAAGTCGCCGCTCCTGATCAGGGCGGGGTCGACCGGCAGGCCCGCGGTCTCCAGGGCGGCCCGGTAGCCGTCCACGCGGGCGCGGCTGCACATCATCCGGGACGGCCCGCTGATGGCGCCGATCCGGGTGTGACCGAGTTCCACCAGGTGGCGGGTGGCGGCGAGGCCGCCCTGCCAGTTGGTGGCGCCGATGAAAGGGACGTCCGGGCCGGGGTCGCCGGCCGGGTCCATCACCACGAACGGAATGGACCGGCTGGTCAGCAGGGCCCGCTGGGACTCGTCGAGCCCGGACAGCACCAGGACCACCCCGTGCGGCCGACGGGCGGCGACCTGGTCGGCCCAGGTACGCCCGGGGGTGAGCCGGCCGGCGGACTCCGAGAGCACGACGCTGAGCCCCGCGTCCCGGGCCACGTTCTCCACGCCCCTGATCACCTCCATCGCCCAGGCGCTCTCCAGCTCGTGGAAGACCAGGTCGATCAGTGGCGAGCGGGACGCCTCGGCGCGCCGGCGCCGGTAGCCGTGGACGCGCAGCAGTTCCTCGACGCGGCTGCGGGTCGCCGGGGCGACGTCGGCACGGCCGTTGAGGACCTTCGAAACAGTCGGAGCGGACACCCCCGCCTCCCGGGCGATCTCGGCCAGGGTCGCCGTCTGCGGTTCTGCGGGCTTCGAAGGCTTCATGACCGCGATCGTATCCCTGCGGCCCCTCTTGACGAAGGTCCGCGTGCGCCATAGGTTCCCGGAACATTCGGAGTAGTATTCGAAACATTCGTAAATCCGGGGTCGGCATCCGGCACTCGGACCTCTCGCGATCCTCCGCGCCCCTCCGCGATCCTCCGACGGGAGTCCCATGACCACCACTCCTTGGCGCGACACCGCCCTGCCCGCCGCCGCCCGGGTCGACGACCTGCTCTCCCGGATGACCCTGGAGGAGAAGACAGCCCAGCTCTACGGCGTGTGGGTGGGAGCGGCCACGGACGGCGAGGGCGTGGCGCCGCTGCAGCGCGAGATGGCCGCCGAGCACGACTGGGACGAGCTGATCGCCCTCGGCCTCGGCCAGCTGACCCGCTCCTTCGGCACCGCGCCGGTGGACCCGGCCGTGGGGGGGGGGGGGGGGGGGGGGGGGGGGGGGGGGGGGGGCGCGGGGCGGGGGGGGGGGGGGGGGGGGGGGGGGGGGGGGGGGGGGGGGGGGGGGGGG
>NZ_JAJSZC010000269.1:0-9568 GCF_036815105.1 Streptomyces sp. IBSBF 3136 | reverse complement strand
GGGTTCGGGGGCCGCCGGGGGCGCGTGGTGATGGTGGACGGGCAGCTTGTCGCCGGGGCCCGAGGGCTCCGCGGGGGCGGCCGCCCCGGGGGCCGCGGGCACGCCCAGCAGGGCCCGCCCGTGGGCGCAGAGCGCGCCCCGCCCGGTGACGCCGAGCAGTTCGGCCTCCTGCAGGGTCCAGCGGGCCAGCCGGGAGCGCAGGTCGTCGTCGGGCCGCGGACCGCGCAGCGGACGCTCCCAGCGCAGCCGGGCCAGCACCGACTCGGCGGTGGGCGCGGCGCCGTGCGGCAGCCCGGCCAGCAGGGTCAGCACCCGGTGCCGTACCTCGGCCGCCGCCGACCGGTCCAGGCCCGGCCCCAGTGCGGACAGCGTGCGGTCCTTCGCGTCCCGCCCGCCGACCAGACCGGGCGTCCGGGTGGCCGCCAGCCAGGCCTCGGCCAGCCGGGCCCAGCGCTCGGCGGCGGGCCGCTCCAGCCACTCGTCGTAGGCCGGGGTCGCCGCGAACCGCTCGTCGGCCTCGCCGTCGGAGGCGAGCAGGCCCGCCGCGTACGCCAGCTCGATCCAGAAGGCGGCGACCGGCTCGGACACGTCGAGGGCGACGGCCGTCCGCTTCAGGTCGCGCACGCTGAGCCCGCCGGCCCGCAGCACGGCGGGGCCGCCCTCGTCCCAGTCCTTCAGCAGCTCCTCGACGGTGGCCAGCGCGGTGTACGCCTGCCCGGCGGCGGTGGCGTCCACCACCTGGGGACCGTGCACCGCGGCCGGTTCCACCGGGGGCGGCAGCGGCTCGGGCTCGCGGTGGGCGCGGCCCTCGCGCAGGTGCAGGGCGACCTCGCGGGGCAGCACGACCGTGCCGGGCGCGGTGGGCAGCAGCAGGCCGCGGTCCAGCAGCCAGCGCAGATGGGCGGCCGGCTCCGGGGTGACCTGCCCGTACGGCGGCCCCCACACCAGCCGGGACAGCACCTCGAGGGCGGCCTCCGGGGCCCCGGCGAGCAGCGCGGCCATCTTCTCGCGGTGGGTGAACAGAGCGGTGAGCGCGGCCACGGCGGAGACCGAGTCGTGCGTCGTGGTCAGCCCGGCGGTGGTGACGATGTCCTGGATCCGCCCCGGTGACATGCCCGAGGTGGCCTCCTGCACGGTCGGGCCGAGACCCGTCGGCGAAGGGTGCTGCGGGGTCGGCGCGAGCAGTTCCCGGGCGGTGCGCACCAGGCGCAGCCGCTCGTCGTCGCCCCACACGAGGGCCTGTTCGCGCAGAGTGGCGACGGCCCGCGGCAGCGCGGCGGCCACGCCCGCCTCCCCGGCGTCCCCCGCCATCAGTCCGAGCAGCGTTCCGTACGACGCCGGGTCCGGGGCCACCGCCAGCGCCTCAGCGGTCTGCAGCGCGAACCGGTCGAGCCGCTCCAGCGCGCGCAGCACCGAGGCACGGGTGCCGGCGCGGGTGGCGAGCTGGGTGAGGTCGGTGGGGACCGGGGTGATGAGGTCGGGACGGCTGCGCAGGAGCGAGGCCAGCGAGGCGTCGTCCCGCGCGCGGAGCGCTTCCGCGAGGGAGCGGGGGGCCGACGGGGTCGTGTGGGCGCTGCTCATCGTGCCCACGGTACCCGGAGGGCGGCCGGTCGTAGGGGTGTTGCGGGCGGCCCCGCCGCCGCGGGCGGTTCCGGCGGCGGGCCCGGGGGTCGGCCGGGCGGCCGGCGGGGGTCCGTACGCGGTACCTTCGTCCGACGGGGTTTCACCACCGCTGCCCCGGAGGGGTTCCAGTGGGGATCGAGAGCGACCAGGTCGTCTACGAGTATCTGAGCCGCGTCGGGGACGTCGCTCAGCAGCGGCAGTTGCCGTCGGCCACGCGCATGCGGCTGGTGTCCCGGCTGCGCGACGAGATCGACCGGCACCGGGCCAGGACGGCGGTGGACAGCCCCGCCGCGGTACGCCGCATCCTGGACCGGCTCGGCACCCCCGACCAGGTGGTCGAGGCCGCGGGCGGCACCGCGGGCACACCGCAGCCGCCGGCCGCCTCCGTGCCCGCGCAGCCCGAGGCCCCCGAGCCCGCGCCGCGACCCAAGGGGCTGCGCCGGGTCGTGCCGCGGCCGCGTCCCGCCGAGCCGGAGCCACCCGCCCGTCAGGACGCCGCGGCCCCGCCGCACCTGGCCGCCGCGCACGAACTCGGGGACAGCGCCGTCGAGCCCGACTGGTGGCGGGTGCAGGGCAGCTTGTTCGGGTCGCCCGCCGGTGACGAGGTGCCGGGGTTCACCGGCGGGGTGGAGATCCCCGACCTGCTCAGACGCCCCCCCAAGGAGACGGAGAAGGAGCCGGGGCCCGAGGCCCCGCCGCAGGAGGCGGCGGCCGGGGAACCCGCGAAGCCCGCCGCCGGCCGGCGCCGGCTGTTCGCGCGCGCCGTGCCCGCAGCGCCCGCCGTGCCCGCCCGCCGGCTGCTGCCGCGCCCCGCCGCCGGCTGGACCAACCCGCTCCTGCTGCTGGCAGCGGCCGCGCTGGTCGCGGGCGCCGTGCTCGGCAACTGGTTCGCGCTGCTCCTGGGCTGGCTGATCGCCTACGGCTCCCGGCGGCTGACCCCGGCGGAGACCAAGTGGGCCGTGCTCGGCGTGCCCTCCCTGGCGCTCACGGCCGGCCTGGTCTGGCTGTGGGGCCGCGACAACGGCCGCTGGGGCGAGCCCATCGCGCACGGCCACATGAACGACGCCCTGGCCGAGACCTGGCCCTGGGTGGTGCGGGGCGCGGCGGTGGCCTCGGCGCTGTTCCTGGTCTGGCGCTCGCAGCGCAGGCCGTGACGGCCAGGGGGCGCGGGCCCCGCCCCCGTCAGGGCCCGGCACAATGGCCCGCATGACGCTCCCCGCCCTCACCGTCGGCTTCGACCTCGACATGACGCTCATCGACTCCCGGCCGGGCATCCGCGCCTGCTACGTGGCGCTGGCGGAGCGGACGGGGACGTACATCGACGCCGATCTGGTGGTGACCCGGCTCGGGCCGCCGCTCGCGGACGAGCTGGTGAACTGGTTCCCGGCCGGGGAGGTCGCCGCCGTGGCCGACCTGTACCGGGAGATGTACCCGTCGTTCGCGATCGCCGCGACGCCCGCCATGGCGGGCGCGCGGGAGGCCGTCGAGGCGGTGCGGGCGGCCGGCGGGCGGACCATGGTGGTCACCGCGAAGTACGAGCCGAACGCCAAGCTGCACCTCGCCCACCTGGGCATATCGCCCGACGTCGTGGTGGGCGACCTGTGGGCCGAGCAGAAGGCGGACGCCCTGCGCGCGTACGGGGCGAGCGTGTACGTCGGCGACCACGTCGGGGACGTGCGCGGCGCCCGCGCGGCGGACGCGCTGTCGGTCGCCGTGGCCACCGGGCCGTGCGACGGCGAGGAGCTACGGGCGGCCGGGGCGGACGTCGTGCTCGACGACCTGTCCGCCTTCCCGCGCTGGCTGGCCGGTCACCGGGCGGCGCGCCGCGCCTGACGCCGGCCGGCGGCGATCGAGCGCAGCACGCCCGCGCCGGCGACGAGGAATCCGACGGCCATGAGCATGCTCAAGCCGAACATGTAGGTCGGGAAAGGTTTCGCGCCGAAGAACAGCGGTGCCACGGTGACCATGGTGGCCAGGGCCCCGAGGAAGAACACGACGGCACCGGCGCGGATCAGTCGGTCACCGGGCCCGGCGGAATTCGTTTGGGTTTTGTCACGCACCGGACCAGGGTAGTTCCCAGCCCGAGAGAACAACCGGGGGACGTCTTGTCACCCGCCCGAAGACCATTAGCCTTGGTAGCGCTCGGTAGCGCCAGGTATCGGCGGGTCACGGTGGACCCGCCCCGGGCTGTCGAGAGCCGTTTACGAAGCATTTTCCCGACGAGGACGAGGGACGAGGACAGACGTGCCTACCGGCAAGGTCAAATGGTTCAACAGTGAGAAGGGCTTCGGCTTTCTCTCCCGCGACGACGGCGGTGACGTCTTCGTCCATTCCTCGGTCCTCCCCGCCGGAGTCGAAGCGCTCAAGCCGGGCCAGCGCGTCGAGTTCGGCGTCGTCGCCGGTCAGCGCGGCGACCAGGCACTCTCCGTGACCGTGCTCGACCCCACCCCGTCCGTCGCGGCGGCCCAGCGCAAGAAGCCCGACGAGCTGGCCTCCATCGTGCAGGATCTGACGACCCTCCTGGAGAACATCACCCCTGGCCTCGAGCGGGGCCGCTACCCCGAGAAGACCTCCGGCAAGAAGATCGCCGGCCTGCTGCGCGCGGTGGCCGACCAGCTCGACGTGTGAGCCGCCGCCGGCCCCCGGGGAAGCGGTGACCCTCAGGGGAAGGCGAGCGCGTCCGGGCCGAGGGGCGGTACCAGTCCCTCGGCCGCCGCGCGGGTGAGCAGCCCGCGGATCGCCGCGTAGCCGTCCTCGCCGAGGTCGGCGGTGAACTCGTTGACGTACAGCCCGATGTGCTGGTCCGCGACGGCCGGGTCCATCTCCTGGGCGTGTTCCATGACGTACGGCCGGGAGACCTCGGGGTCGTCCCAGGCGGCCCGCACCGACGCCCTGACGGCGTCGGCGATCCGGCCGAGCGCCGGGGCGCCCAGGGAACGCCTGGCGATGATCGCGCCCAGCGGGATCGGCAGCCCGGTGGTGCGCTCCCAGTGCTCGCCCATGTCGGCGAGCTTGTGCAGCCCGTAGTTCTGGTAGGTGAAGCGGGCCTCGTGGATGACGAGTCCGGCGTCCACCTTGCCGTCCCGCACGGCCGGCATGATCTCGTCGAACGGCATGACCACGATCTCGCCGACCCCGCCGGGCAGCGTGTCCGCCGCCCACAGCCGGAACAGCAGATACGCGGTCGACCGCTCGCTCGGCACCGCGACCGTACGGCCCGTCAGCTCGGCGCCGGCCTCCCGGGTCAGCACCAGCGGCCCGCAGCCCCGTCCCAGCGCACCGCCGCACGGCAGCAGCGCGTAGTCGTCCAGGACGTACGGCAGCACGGCGTACGACACCTTCAGTACGTCGAACTCGCCGCGTTCGGCCATGCCGTTGGTGATGTCGATGTCGGCGAAGGTGACGTCGAGCGCGGGTGCGCCGGGGATCCGGCCATGAGCGAGGGCATCGAAGACGAACGTGTCGTTCGGGCAGGGGGAGTAGGCGATCTGCAGGGATTCAGCGGTCATGCGGGTTCCAACTCTCCAATGCGGGCGCGAGCTTCCCGAACCCCTCGGTCAGGGCGGTGAGCGCGTCGCCGATGCGCCAGGCGGCGCGGTCGCGGGGGCCCACCGGGTTGGAGACCGCGCGGATCTCCAGTACCGGCACCCCGTGCGCGGCGGCCGCCTCCGCGACCCCGAACCCTTCCATGCCCTCGGCGAGGGCCGTGGGGTGGCGGGCCCGCAACGCGGCGGCGCGGGCGGCGGTCCCGGTGACGGTGGAGACGGTGAGGACGGTGCCGGCGAGCGCGCCGGTGGCCCCGCACACGACTCGTACGAGTGATTCCGGCGGCCGGTGGGTGACGGCGCCGAAGCCGAGTTCGGTGACCGGGAGGAAGCCGTCGGCGGTCTCGGCGCCCAGGTCGGCCGCGGTGATCGCGTCGGCGACGACGAGCGAGCCGAGCGGCGCGCCGGGCTGGAAGCCGCCGCCGATCCCGGCCGAGACGACCAGGTCGTAGGGGCGGCCGGCCAGGGCCGCGGCGGTGAGCGCGGTGGCGGTGGAGGCGGCGGCGAGGGCCGGCCCCACACCGGCGGCCAGCAGGTCGTACCCCGCGGCCGCGTGCACCACCCGGACCGTCCCGGGCAGTGCGCTCTCCCCGGTTCCGGCGCCGGGGAACGCCCCGGCCACCGCGTTCCGTTCGGCCGGGACCGCGGTGGCTACGAGGACGCGTACGGAAGGCGTGATCAGGCCTTCTTCAGCTTGAAGGACCACAGACCCTTGGCCGGGTTGGTGCCCATCTGGATCGAGACGGTGTTGGTGTTGCCCTGGGTGCCGTACTGGGAGTTGAAGAACGCGCTGCCCGGGATGGTGCGGTACGTCTTCTTGCTGGCGTCGGTGAACTGGCGGCCGTTCACCAGGATCGTCCAGCCGCTGTCCGCGATCTTCGGGTCGACCCCGAAGCGGACCGTCTGGTCCTGGTCCAGCTTGATGGACTCGATGTCGCCGGCGTTCTTGGCGCACTTCGTGAGCGACGCGGCGTCCAGCGCCTTGCCGTCGTTGTAGCAGACCGCCTCGGAGCTGACCGAGCTTCGGCCCACGGTGACGGTCGCGACGGGCGTCGGCTTCTCGCAGCCCGACAGGACTAGCAGTCCGGCGGAAACGGCGCCGGCGGCGGCGACGGCGCGGCGGCGTCGCACAACGGATTGCAGCGTGGTCATGGCCGAAGGCTATCGGGCCCCCGCAGCCCTCTGCCCATGTGGGGTGCGGCGTGCCCGGTTCGTTACGCCACTCGCGCCCGCGTCCGGCCGCCGTGCCGGGCCGAGGCGAGCAGCCCGCGCAGCGTGGTCAGCCACCCGGCGGCCACGATCAAGGCGGCGACGACCAGGCCGAGGGTGCCGTTGAGCGGCATCACGATGCCGATCGCGCCGCCGAACACCCAGGCCATCTGGAGCAGCGTCTCCGACCGGGCGAACGCCGAGGTCCGCACCAGTTCGGGCACGTCCCGCTGGATCAGCGCGTCCAGGGACAGCTTGGCCAGCGCCTGCGCGAACCCGGCGACCGCGGCCAGACAGGCCACCAGGACCGGCCCGAAGAACAGGGCGGCCACGATCGCGGTGCCGAGCGCCACGGCGACGACGGTGACGATGATGATCTCGGGCGCCTTCGACTTCAGCCAGGCGCCGACGGCCGTGCCGAGCGCGTTGCCCGTACCCGCCGCCACGCCGACGATCCCGAGCGAGACCGCCGCGCTCTCGCCGGCCAGCGGGTGCTCGCGCAGCAGGAAGGCGAGGAAGAAGATCAGGAATCCGGACAGGCAGCGCAGGGCCGCGTTGGCGCCCAGGGCGTGCGTGACGGCGGGCCCGACGGTCCGCAGACCGGGGCGCTTGGCCTGTTTCTGTCGCGGTCCGTGCAGATGCTCCTCGTCGGCGGCGAGCAGCGCGAAGTCCTCGCCCTTGGCCGAATCCACCTTGCGCGGCAGGGAGAACGACAGGAACGTCCCCGCCACGAAGATCACGAAGGCGCCGTACAGCGGCCACGGATCCCCGAGGGCGTGCAGTCCCGCCCCGATCGGCGCGGCCACGCCCGTGGCCAGCAGTCCGGCGAGGGTGACCCGGGAGTTGGCCTTCACCAGGGAGAACCCCGGCGGCAGCAGACGCGGCACGACGGCGCTGCGCACCACCCCGTACGCCTTGGAGGCCACCAGCACCCCGAGCGCGGCCGGATACAGCTCCAGGCTCCCGGTCGCCACCGCCCCCGAGATGATCAGCGCCAGCAGCGCACGTGCCAGCATCGCCCCGGCCATCGCCGCGCGGCGGCCGTGCGGCAGCCGGTCGAGCAGCGGACCGATGACGGGGGCGAGGACGGTGAACGGGGCCATGGTGATGGCCAGGTACAGCGCGACGCGCCCGCGGGCCTCGTCGGTCGGCACGGAGAAGAACACCGTGGACGCCAGGGCCACGGTGATCATGACGTCCCCGGCGCCGTTCACCGCGTGCAGTTCGATCAGCTTGCCCAGCCCGGACTCGCCGGCCCCGTGGGCGTGCGTGGCCTTGCGGATCCCGCGCGCGGCACCGGTCACCGGGAAGTGCAGGGCACGGCCCACCGAGCGGACGGCACCGCCGACCCGGCCCGAACCGCCACCCCGAACGCTGCCCCTGTCCGCGGCTGCCACGTCGTTCATAGTGCCCCGAGACACCGCCCGATAGTGCGGTTTGAAGTCAAGCGAGTCGAACGCCGGGCTCGTCCCGCCCGGGCCTCAGGCGGGCGGCCGGGTGTCCGAGGAGCGTCGGACACCGGCCGAAGGTGGACGAATCCGGGTGCGCCGGCGGGTCGGCCGCGACCGGTGGACGGTTCGGAGACATCGCCGCGCAGCGGCGGACTGTCCCCGACCACCGGCGACGGGGTAGCGTGCGTATCTCAGCCATAACGCAGAATGGATGGCAGAGGTGCGCCCGAACGCGATCGGACGCGGACGTCGATGCGGCCCCCAGGTCCGCTCCGTCCGCTTCACCGCCGGAGGCAGCAGCACTCGTGTAGACGGCGTAGGAGAGAAGCGATACCTGTGAGCGCAGCGACAACGCGAAGCCGCACCCCCGACCGCCTGTGCGCCGAGGCCGTCGACCTCGCCCGATCCGCCGCCGAGGAGGCCGCCGCACCCGGGGTGGTCGGCGAGCACGCCGGCCTGGTGTCCGAGGGCGACCGCGTTGTCACGCACTTCTTCGAGTGCAAGGAGCCCGGCTACCGCGGCTGGCGGTGGGCGGCGACGGTGGCCCGCGCCTCCCGCGCGAAGATCGTGACGCTGGACGAGGTCGTCCTGCTCCCCGGCCCCGACTCCCTCCTCGCCCCCGAATGGGTCCCGTGGAGCGAGCGCCTGCGCCCCGGCGACCTCGGCCCCGGCGACCTGCTCCCCACCGACCAGGAGGACCTGCGCCTGGAGCCCGGTTACACGGGCGAGGAGGAGCCGCCGCCGAACTCGATCCTGTCCGAGGACATCGCGGAACTCGCTGAGGCCGAGGACGCCGACGTCACCCCGGGCACCCCGGTCGCCCAGCAGACCGTGCCGGCCCGCGGCACGATCGCCGCGATCGCCGAGGAACTCGGTCTGCGCCGTGCCCGCGTCCTGTCCCGCTACGGCCTGCACGTCGCCGCCGACCGCTGGGAGGAGGCGTTCGGTCCCAAGACCCCGATGGCCCAGGCGGCCCCGGCGACCTGCGGGACCTGTGGCTTCCTCACCCCGATCGGCGGCTCCCTCGGGCAGGCCTTCGGCATCTGCGCCAACGAGTTCTCCCCGGCCGACGGCCATGTGGTCTCCCTCGGCTACGGCTGCGGCGCCCACTCGGAGGCGGCGGTCATGCCCAAGCCGCCCCAGCCGCCCGCGCCGGTCATCGACGAGACCCGGGTGGACCCCTTCCCCCTCCGCCCGTCCAGCGACTCGGGCTCGGTCCCGGCGGCAGGAGACGACGAGACGGCGGAACTCGGCCACTCGTAGGCTCCGCGGACCGGCCGGGTCGGCTCGGTCCGGGTGCCCGACGTCGGCCGGCTGGACCCTGCGGGCCGGCTGGGACAGGCGGGTCGGCGCCCTCCGGGGGCGACCGGACCGCCAGGTTGGGCCGGACCGCCGGGTCGGTTGCCCGCGGGCGGCCGGATCGCCGGGGTCGGCTGCCCCCTCCGGGGCGGCTGCGTCGGGCGGGCCGTCGGGAACACCCGGGCGACCGGACCACACGGGCCGACTGGCCGGCACCCCGAGGGTCTGCCCGGCCATGTTCGGCCGGCTGGGCGAGGCAGGTCGGCCGAGCCACGCGGGCCGGCCGCCACCGGCGGGAACTCGCCCCAGGCGGGGCGCTCACCGGCATCGCCGCCGCAGCGTGCCCGTCCCGGTCGACCCGTACCCTGCCCGTCCCGGCCGACCCGTACCCTGCCCGTCCCGGTCGACCCGTACCCTGCCCGTCCCGGTCGACCCGCACCC